>CAMATR010000221.1 GCA_945861175.1 Chitinophaga pinensis
TTGATTTATGAATTTACAATACGAAAAAATATTCTTTTTCATCAACATGGCCTTTTTTCTAGTATTGAAGACCGTCGTTTAACTACAAAAGATATTGAAGCGACATTTAAAAGAATTTGCACAAAGGGAGAAAAGGGGGAGATTTCTCATGCCTATAATTTTCTTTTTAAAGACGTATTAAAAGGTGCGGATGATTTTATCAGCGGTCAATCTCAAAAAATTTCGGGCATCCAAATTACTCCCTCAAAAGTGATTTTAACACTTCAAAACAAAGATGATAATTTTCTAAACAAACTAACTAATGTGTGCGCTTCAATATCATCTGAACGCATCATTAAAGAAAATCTTGAAAATGATATGATTGGCACTGGTCCGTTTTTATTTTCCAAATTCAATGAAGGCCCCCCTAAATCGGTCATTTTAGCTAAAAATGTTGATTATTATATGACGGACAAAGAAGGTAACTCTCTGCCCTACCTAGATAAAATAGAATTAATATTTGAAAACAGAAAACTAGAACAGTTAGATCTCTTTGAGAATCATACCATTGACTTAATTTTAGGATTGCCAACAAGTCGTATTACCAAAATGCTTGAGGGCAGAATTGAAGATTTTAATTCAAAACCCCCTCTGATGGTTATGTATGATAATCCTTTACTCGTTACGCAATATTATTTTTTCAATATGACGGATCCCCGTTTTAAAGACCCAAGGGTGCGTCAAGCATTTAATTACGCTGTCGATCGAGAAAAAATAGGTCTTGAAGTGCTGCGAAATCAATTCTATGAATTGGGTTATTTTGGAATAGTTCCACCCATAAATTCAATTTTAAAAGGTTACAATTTTGAAAGTATCAAAGAAGTGGGTTATTCTTTCGATCCGGAAAAGGCGAAAAAACTTTTGTCAGAAGCAGGATTTCCCAATGGTAAAGGATTTGGTTCTGTTAACCTGCGCTTTAATCTTGATGAAATTCATTCAGCCATTGCAGATGAATTTGCGCAACAAATTTTTCAGACGCTTAACATTAACGTAAACATTGATGGTTCAACTTTTGAGCAAAAGGACACTGATGCCTCAATGGCGAGAGGAGATATTTTCAGAAGTGCATGGTATGGCGATTATGCCAATCCTGAAACCTTTCTTCAAAATTTTTATGGTAAGTCCATTCCATCTGAAATAAGCGCGCCATCTCAACTCAATCAAGCAAGGTATAATAATCCCCTATTCGATCATTTATTTGAAACCGCACGGAATAGTGAGCGCCGACCCGAGGCGATGGAAAATTACACAAAAGCTGAACGGGTATTGATGCAAGATCCCCCTATTATACCGTTGTGGTATGCTGGTGATATTCAGATCGTATATTCAAACGTTCGTAACCTTCAGTTTAATGCATTAAATATGTTTGTGTTTAAAGAGGTTTATAAAAAAGAATGGACAAAAGAAGAATACACAAAAACAATAAATTAAACCTAATGAGTATGAAAAAATTCATTTTCCTCTGCCTACTTTTTATAGCGCCATTAACGCTGAATGCACAAATTACTCAAACTGTTCGCGGTAAAGTATTCGATAGTGAAACAAATTATCCCCTGCTTGGTGCTAAAGTTGAGGTTCTTACTGAAGATAGCATTAAACGATATCGCTCAATTACAGACGAGGAGGGTCGCTTTATAATCGAAAAAGTTCCTGTTGGGAAGTTCCAATTAGAAGTTAAAATCCCTACTTATGACTTAAAAAGTGTTACTGTTGAAGTTAGCTCAGGTAAA
Organism: Chitinophaga pinensis; assembly: GCA_945861175.1. Classification (GTDB taxonomy): domain Bacteria; phylum Bacteroidota; class Bacteroidia; order Flavobacteriales_D; family Crocinitomicaceae; genus M0103. The sequence goes on from CAMATR010000221.1 coordinate 1,770, forward strand.
GAAGCCATTGTAAACGTTCCTCTTACTGAACGGATTGTTGAACAAAAAGAAATAACTATAACAGCCCGTAAAAAAGGACAAGTTATTAATGAAATGGCATTGATTTCCGCGCAACAATTCAGTGTTGAAGAAACAAACAGATATCCCGGTTCGAGGATGGATCCCGCAAGGATGGCGTCAAATTTTGCTGGTGTGCAAGGAGCTGACGATTCAAGGAATGATATCGTTATTCGGGGAAATTCCCCGTTAGGAGTTGTATGGAAGGTAGAGGGAATCGACATTCCAAATCCTTCCCATTTCGCCATATCCGGCAGTACGGGCGGGCCTGTATCCGTTCTCAATAATAAATTATTAGGAAATTCTGATTTCTTTATGAGCGCATTTCCCGCTGAATATGGCAACAGCACTTCGGGTGTATTTGATTTAAAATTACGAAATGGTAACGACCGCAAACACGAATTCACAGGTCAATTGGGTTTATTTGGAACAGAATTGCTTGCTGAAGGACCATTGAATAAAAAGGGTTCGGCCAGTTATTTGGTAATGGGTCGCTACTCAACACTGTCAATGTTTCAGGGTTTAGGTATTAAAATTGGTACAGATGCAGTACCAGTATACGGAGATGCGGCATTCAAGCTGAATTGGAGATTGAAAAAAGGTGGGAATTTATCCCTTTTTGGAATTGGTGGGAAAAGTCAAATTGCCATAAAAATTTCAGATCAAAAAGAATATTCAACAGAACTTTATGGCGAAGGGGACCGTGATCAATATTTTGGGACATCGATGGGTGTTACCGGATTAAATTATAAAAAGTCACTCAATGAGAAAACATTCATCGCTTGGACAGTCTCATATTCTTATGAAGAGCAGCACGCTAATCATGACTACCTCGTAAGACAATTGAATATTTCAAATGGAGACACGAATATTAGTGTTATAAATAAATACCCTTTAATGGCATATTCCTTTGGTGTTTCTAAAGTATCAAACTATTTTGCTATCAATCATAAAATCAATAAGCAGCATTTGATTAAGATCGGAATATATGCTGACCTTTTTAGTGCGAATATGCTAGATAGTGTCCTAAGCGATATAACATCCCCTAACAGTTTCGTTAAAAGATGGGACTACAAAGGAAATGCGGGAATGATTCAACCGTTTATTCAGTGGAAATGGCGTGTGAATGAAAACATGGATTTAACAGCGGGTGTTCATAGTCATATTTTCCATGCTTTATCAATTAGTGTTAGCCCGGCGGAACCTCGCTTAGGATGGAAGTATCGTCTTAAAAATAATCAATCTGTCTTTGCAGGGGCAGGAATGCATAGTCAGACACAACCTCTTTACACATATTATTATCACCGTTATGATGCCAACGGAAATGCTGTTCGTTATAATGGGGGTATGGATTTTATGCGGAGCTTACATTCTGGTGTAGGTTATGAAAAAGCATTTAATAAAGGATTTAACGTTCGAACCGAAGCCTACTATCAGTCCATTTATAACGTCCCGGTTACTGTTACTCCATCTGCATTTTCAATGATTAATATGGGGGGTGGATTCTCAAGGATTTTTGCTGATTCACTTCAAAATACGGGTACCGGTATAAATTATGGAATTGAGCTGACCATTCAAAAATACTTTGATAAATCTTTCTTCTTTTTGTTTTCAGGAACACTCTATGATTCAAAATATACTGGAAGCGATAATATTGAGCGCAACACTTCATATAACGGCCGTTATATTGCTAATTTCTTAGCTGGTAAAGAATTCAAAATTGGAGAAAAGCAGGTAATTGGAATAGGAACTAAAATTACGGGAGCCGGCGGAAAGCGTTACGGTTTAGTTGATATTGCACAAACGGACTCCCTTAAAGAAATTATCTTCAGGGATTCCCTCTTTAATGACCTTCAGTTTAAAGATTATTTTCGAATCGATTTAAAAATTAGTTGGAGAATGAATGCTAAAAAAGTTACACACGAATTTGGTTTAGACTTAGTAAATATTCTTAATACAAATAATCTATTGAGTTTGGCTTATGCACCATCTCTAGATCCTACTATTTTGGCATCTACCAACTACCAGCCAATATCACAAAAAACACAACTTGGATTTCTACCAATATTCTATTATAAAATAGACTTTAAGGTTGATAAGGAAAATAAATAGTTACCAAACAGGACAAGTGCTGCAGTTATTTGTTGGGCGAATGTAAAATAAGAAACCAACATTAGTATCAAACTGCATGAAACCAAACTTTTGAGACGCAAAGGCATTGGGATCGCTAGCCCTGGTGGCAATGTGTGTTTGCGCCATATATCCGCCACTAAAATTAGATTGAACAAACACATGCTTGAAAAATTCGATGCGCAAACCGAAATGCCCCGAAATAGCAAATCCCGAAAACGATCTTAGTTCTGCATCTTGCTTACCCGCAAAACGAAAAGTATTATCGGAAACTAAACCCCCAAATCCAATTCCTAAATTTGTTGAGAGCACAGCTTGTTGGTAACCACCAGCTGCAAGCCATTGATCTGTTCGTAGAAGCTCAATACGCACATAATTCAATCCGGAATTACTAAAGTGAAAAGTTTGATTTGAAAGAGATACCGGTTCATTTGTGT
>CAMATR010000222.1 GCA_945861175.1 Chitinophaga pinensis
GATATAGATATTTTCACTATCATCAATCAAAACAGAAAACTGTACCGTTTAGAGGCAACGAGGGACGATGTCAAACAAAAATTAGACTCTACAAGAACTCTTTTCAAAGAGCTTAAACATACATCAGCACTTGAAAGTTTTGCGCGAGAAAAGAAGTTTTTCAAAAAGAAAAATGAGGATATCTTTGTGATTTCTGAAGAGTGAATCAAAAATTAATAGGAATCTGTCTTTCACATTTATCCTGAAAATAATCAACTAATTCAATGTTTGGGAAATAGTATCTCGCTATTTGATCGAAACTATATCCTAATTTAGCCATCTTCATTGCCCCTTCCTGACATAATCCAACGCCATGCCCGAAACCCCTTCCCTTTAGCACCACTTGCTCACCTTCAGGGTAACAACTAAAAAATGTAGACTTTAAATCAAAATGGTCTCGAATATCTCTTAACGGAATACCAAACATAGGGTGTAAATAAAAGGCCAGTCTCTCCGGCTGATCAAAAGTACACGCCATTGCAGCGCAGATACTATCATTGATTGGATAGCTGTATTTATTTACTAAAAAATCAATCCAATTCTTTTGACTAATTCTTTTTTCCCAAGTTGCTTGTTTGGTATAAATACAAAACGTATCCTTGAATGTGGAAAGATAGTCAATCTCTTCATTCCAAATATATTGTGGTTCGCACGTTTGCCCTCCACAGTTAGCGTGAAAATAGGCGTCAATTAGATTTCCATTAAGATCATGCATTACAAGATTGTGGGTAGCTTGCACGGCAGTATCTATTTCAGGACTATAACGCACCATGTTATGATACGCCTGACAATGCACACGATCGCATAAATCAAAGCCCTCTTTTTTGTGTTTCCCCAAATATTTCAATGCATATGTTCGACTCATTAAAGCCTGCACTTTATAGTATTCTTTATTTCTATTGCTTCCTCCTTCAGATTCTACAACGCCAGCAAGATAATTGTCCATATCACAAATATTAACTATTGTCAATCCCTTCGTTGCTGCTGTCACCTCAAAATCATCTTTGTATTTACGCTGCTTCAGTGAAGGAGATTTCGGAGTTAAAACAATTGAGGTATTCGTTTGATTCTGTAAAATTAAAATTCGGGTGAAGGTTCCTAGTTCAACTGTTCCTTTGCGAAGAATAACATTTCCCTTCTTCAACCAGCTAATTTCAATAAATTCATTCGGTAGAATTGCCCCGAAATCAGTCGTGTCGGCGAAGATGGAATAGCTACCATCATTGTATGAGAGAGAAACTCGCTGAACGTTGTTGTCACGAAACAGGCCAATACGAAGCTGTTGCGCCCGGGTTGCGAAAGCCGTTATAAAAAGAATGATTGCAAAAAATAACCTCACGAAACAAAATTACAATGACGAAAACCTAGATTTCCTCTAGTCGTGAATAGTTTTCAACAAGGATTGTGCAACTTTTTTACTAGCGCCACCTTTTCCCAAATTTTCAATAAGCAACTTGTAGTCATTTAGCATTTTTTCACGCGAAACCCCACCAACAATAATTTTATTCAATTCTAACTTAATTTGTTCAGAATTGCATTCACGTTGAATTAATTCCTTTACAACTTCACGATCCATAATTAAGTTCACTAGTGAAATAAAACGAATTTTAATCAAAGCTTTCGCTATGCGATAAGAAATGGAAGATCCCTTATAACAGACAACCTCAGGGATCCCGAGCATTGCCGTTTCTAATGTCGCAGTGCCTGATGTAACAATTGCTGCTTCTGAATTAGATAGTAATTCATAAGTTTTACCACAAATAAGTCTCGTTTCATCATTCATTAAATTTTCATAAAATGAATAATCAAGGGAAGGAGCTCCGGCTACAATGATCTGGTAATTTTTAAAATCCTTAACTGCAGAAAGCATGATAGGTAACTTTACTGAAACTTCTTGCCTTCGACTTCCAGGTAAGATAGCAATAATTGGCCTATCGTCTAATTGAAATACTTTTCTAAATCCTTCAGAAGAATGTGATTCATGGTATTGCCCTATCGCATCCAAAAGTGGATGACCAACGAATTCTGTTTCAAAGTGATACTTATTGTAAAATGCTTTTTCAAAAGGCAAAATCACGTACATTTTGTCGACACATCGCTTAATTTTATGAACTCTAGATTCTTTCCAAGCCCATACTTGAGGTGAAATGTAATAATAGACTTTGATGCCTTTTTCATGGGCCCATTCAGCAATTCTGAGATTAAAACCGGGATAATCAATTAAGACTAGCGCATCTGGTTTAAATGCCTCAATATCTTTTTTACACCAATTAATGTTTCCAAGAATTGTTTTAAGGTTCATTACTACCTCAACAAAGCCCATGAATGCAAGATCACGAATGTGTTTTACAACATCCCCCCCAGCCTCTTTCATTTTATCGCCACCCCAACAACGTATTTGAACATTGGTTTCCTCATTTAAAATTGCCTTAATAAGGTTGCTACCATGCAAATCTCCTGATGCCTCCCCTACGATAATGTATAATTTAGATGATAGTTCTTCACTCATTTACATTATAAGATTAACATAAATGATATAAGGTAGAAAAGAAATTGTTCCCATGATTACTCCCATGGCCAGCCCATAATTATTTCGATTGATAAAAAGATAAAACCAAATCAAATTTGAAATAATCGAAATTGAAATCACTTTACTGGAGGTTTGTTTACTGAGCAAAAACATATCCCAAATTTCGTTGAACGAATAACCACGTGACAATGCTATTAAAAAAATGACAATCGGGACAAAAATCAGTGGAGATAATATCCCTAATATTAATCCTTTAGTATGCTCAATATTCCAATTTCTTAAATTCATAAATTCCATGTTTTAAATGCATCCATTGCTGCATGAGCCGTCATGTCAAATTGTATTGGAACGATGCTAGCAAATCCTTGTTCGAGTGCATGCAGATCAGTTCCTTCTGCAGCACCTTTTCTCACAAAATCTCCCGTCAACCAATAATATGGTTTTCCGAATTGATCATGACGCATATCAAATCGATCTTCCCAAAAAGCGTCTGCCTGACGACAAAGTTTGATACCTTGCAATTCCTCAAATTTAATTTTTGGAACATTTACATTCAAACAAATATTTTTAGGAAAACTTTCATTTAATATGTTTATAATCAATTTTTTAGCTACCTCTTGACAAACACTGAAATCAGCATTAGCATCAAAGTCACAAAGTGAAAATCCAATAGACGGAATATTTTCCATTGCTCCTTCCACCGCAGCAGACATAGTTCCAGAGTATAGAACATTGGTAGAAGAATTCTCACCATGGTTGATCCCTGAAACAACTAGGTCGGGCTTCCTTTTAAGTACCTCATGAATACCGAGCTTAACACAATCAACTGGAGTGCCAGAGCATGTATACGCCTCGGTATTTCCGAATAGCAATGACTTATCTAATCGCAAAATTTGATTTACAGTGATCGCATGTCCCATTCCAGACTGCGGCTTATCTGGTGCAATTACCACTACATCACCAAACAAAACTGCCACATCGATTAAGGATTTAATACCTTTTGATGTGATACCATCATCATTAGTTACAAGTATCAAGGGTCTTTTTTCTGAAGAATTCATGCTTTTGCGAAAGTAACGAATATTGACTAAAGAAAATTGATAATTTACTTGTAAATAATCGAATATTCATAGGTAAATTCATCCAAATGATTGTAAATTTGTATTCTGTTATGGATACAATAACCTCAAGCCAACTCCTCCATGAGATTTCTGTTATTACCAGAAACAACATACTATTAGTTGAGGAAAAATTTAATTCCCTAAGCAATAATCAACGAATTTGGAGAAAAGATAAAAATAGTTGGAATATTAATGAAATTTTTGCGCATTTGAACGAATATGCTCAGTATTATCACAAAACAATTTCTGAAAAAATAAAGAAGACTCAGTTTCGTGAACCTCGTGAACTATTTATTTCTTCTCCTCTAGGACGTGCTGCTTGGAAATCCATGAAGTTGGGAAATGCGAGAAATGTAAAACGCAAAATGAAAACACCACGACCTTACAACCCACTTTTTCATCCAGAATTGATTAAAGGTCAAGACTTAGAAACTTTTGCTGAAGAACAGAAACTACTTCTACAAATTGTCCAAGATGCAACTCAAGTTAATTTAAGACGAGTTCGAATACCCATTTCAATTTCTAAAATAATTCGGTTACGTCTGGGAGATGCTCTTTTATTTTTAGTTTATCACAATGAAAGGCACGTTCAACAGGCATTAAATGTTATAAATAATGAACGATTCCCTTCCTTTTAATGATCTCAAATTCAGCATATTGTTTTGTAAGTATAGCCCCTGTCCGCGCTGAAAATAAAG
>CAMATR010000223.1 GCA_945861175.1 Chitinophaga pinensis
GACTGTAACAGTTACACAAACTCCAGTATTGACATTAAACAACCCAGCAGCAGTTTGTTCACCGGCAACAGTTGATATTACGAATGTTGCAGTATCAAGTACAACAGCTGGAACGATGGCTTACTTTACAGATCCAGGATTTGTAACACCAGTTTCAGATGCTACAGCAGTAGGAGCTGGAACATATTATGTTGTTGCAACAAATGGAACTTGTACAGACAATGGTTCAGTGACTGTAACAGTTACACAAACTCCAGTATTGACATTAAACAACCCAGCAGCAGTTTGTTCACCGGCAACAGTTGATATTACGAATGTTGCAGTATCAAGTACAACAGCTGGAACGATGGCTTACTTTACTGATCCAGGATTTGTAACACCAGTTTCAGATGCTACAGCAGTAGGAGCTGGAACATATTATGTTGTTGCAACAAATGGAACTTGTACAGACGAAGAACAGTTGGTGATTACGATTAACCAATTACCAACAGTAACTGCGGTGAGTGGAGGTGGGACGTATTGTGCTGGAGATGCTGTAAATAATATTACAGCGGCTGTTACTGGCTCAGGTCCATGGGATGTTACATATACAATTGATGGAGGAGTTGCACAAACTGCAAGTGGTGCGTTATCACCGATCATACTGGGGAATACACCGGGGGTTTATGTGGTGACGAATATAACAGATGTGAGCTGCACCAACACAGCAATTGGAACACAAACAATAACAGTTAATCCATTACCAACGGTAACTGCGGTGAGTGGAGGCGGGACGTATTGTGCTGGAGATGCTGTAAATAATATTACAGCGGCTGTTACTGGCTCAGGTCCATGGGATGTTACATATACAATTGATGGAGGAGTTGCACAAACTGCAAGTGGTGCAACGTCGCCTGTTGTTTTAGGAAATGGCCCTGGTGTTTATACAGTTACAGAGATATCAGATGCAAATTGTTCAACTACTGCTGCAGGTTCTCAAACTATTGTTATTAATCCTATACCAGCAGCACCAGAGGCAGGTTCAGATACGGTGTATTGCTCAAGCTCTACTCTTGTTGCAATGACTGCCACCGGAACATGGACTTTCACATGGTATTCTGATGCAGCGCTTACCCAACAACTTTTCATAGGTTCATCGCTTATTCCTTTGGAGATTGAAGGATCAACGACATACTATGTTTCAGAAACTATTTTCGGCTGTGAAGGACCAGCAACAAGTATTATAATTGAAATCAATGACTGCGAAATAGTTGTTCCGACCGCTTTTACTCCAAACGGAGATAATATGAATGATTTCTGGGAGATCGTGGACTTGGATCAGGTTTATCCCACAAATGTAGTATATGTATATAATCGTTGGGGTAATTTGGTTTATGAATCTAATAAAGGTTCGTATGCTTCTCAAGTGTGGGATGGAAAATACAATGGTGAAATACTTCCGGTTGCATCCTATTATTACATAATTGATCTCAGTGATACTGATGATGAACTGATCAAAGGAAATGTTACAATTATTCGTAAATAATTAATAAAAAATTACGGTAGAAAGGGGTATTCTTATAAAAGATTACCCCTTTTTTAATTGAACTTTATTGCCTTAACTGGATTTACTCTACTAATAACAATACTTGGAATTATTAGAGCTGAAAGGCAAACAATCAATGTGCCAATGTTTAGAATTAGAATCGAAAAAAAGTTGAGCTCTATAGGTACTTTTTCAATATAATATATTTCGGGATTTAAGCGAAATACACCAAAGTAATTTTGTCCAAAACAGAGAGCTAAGCCAACAATATTTCCTATTATCATTCCTCTAAGGATTAAAAAGCCAGCTTGGTATAAGAAAACTTTTCGAATTTTCCAGTTTGTTGCCCCCATTGCCTTCATAAGGCCAATAAAATTACTTTTAACAAGAATCATTACAAGAAGAGCAGACCCCATGTTTATAATTCCGATGATAATCATAAGTGTTAAAATGATGAATACATTAATATCAAGAAAACCTAACCAAACAAAAATATCGCTTTGAGATTCTTCAATGCTCTGAACTGTAATTGTTTCATTGTGTTCATTAGGAAAAAGTTCAAGCCGCTTTTTAAGGTTTTTAGTTGTCTTATTTAATTCTCCCCAATCATTGACCGTTAATTCATACCCACCTACATAATTTATTGAACTCCCCCTTCCATTTATTTGGGTAAACATTAGTTTTTTTTCACCTCCATCAATCACAAATTGATTTCCATCTAGCGATTGAAAAGAACGTATTAAAATACCCTCATTATTTAATGTGAAGTTACAAAGTGCGATTTTTTTTCCTTGAACCTTTATAGATAATCGTGCAGTATCAGGAACACACGTTTTTTCGTTTTTCCCTGAGATGTCTGAGTAATAATCAGAAACAACTAATTGAATAGTAGTATCTTTTGTAGGGCAAATTGTAAAACCTGCATAGGCCTCATATCCTTTGCCCCAATCGTAGCGATAGTTTCCATTCCCACCTTGAACATTTGCTCGTATAATAAGTTGTCCCCTCGATAAAGTATCAGCAACTTCTATAGAAGCTTTAACTCCCCAGTCATTCAATTCTTGTACAATACGAATATCACCAATTGCGATTTTCTTATCAAATTCTTCTAGACCAGTACGATAAATACCTACTAATTTAAAAATTCGTTTTACCGGTTGATTTTTCACGAAAAAAGCCCGCACTTCATCATTTAATTGCAAATTAAGATCATTTGCAATTTGCTGTGAAATAATTAATTCATTGACGGGGTCTTTTTTATTAAAATTTGGAAGCCTTCCCTTTTTTAAATTCTTTTTAAAAAAACTTAAATCATAATTCTTATCAACTCCCTTTAATACAGCACCAATAATTTCTTGCTGAACATAAGAGGTATCTTTATTATTAGTTGCAATAGTACGTTCCTTTTTTTCTGATTGAAAAAGCACGGGCTTGTATGCTGTATAATTGACAGTGCTTATGTTTTTATCAGTTTTAATATCTTTTAAAAAGGCTTGGTTTTTAAGGATTGGTTCACATTCATAGATGCTATTTTCTCCAGATGACATGATAAAAAGATGGGATCCAAAACCTGAAACTTTATTTCTTATCTCGTGTTGAAATCCTTTTACAACAGCAATTGTGATTAAGTTAACAACAATAGCTAGTGCAATACTTATGACGGATATGCGAACTATTGGTCGTGAAACTTTTTTATTTTGTATTTCGCTTCTGAGCAGTTTTCTTGATATGAAATATTCAAAAGACAATTCCTTATTTTTTAGTGTGCTAAAGTACATAAAGCTTTCGTGCCTTAAAAGTATTTTCCTCCTTTTGACTATTTCTTCATGCACTGTTCCGGGGAAAAACAAGTCTGTTTCCAACCAAACTTATGTAATTAATGAGTCTGATCCTACTTACGAAGTTAGCATTCGGGAAGAGGTTGCTCTAAATCATACTATTCATCATCCTGTATTAGGTATAGATCGTTTGCATTTATTCCTGGACTCTTTAAAGGATAGTCGAATAGCTGTAGTAGGAAATCAAACTTCAGTAGTTGGGAATTTACATTTGGTTGATACGCTGTTGGCATTGAAGTTAAACGTTATTAAAGTTTTTGCTCCAGAACACGGATTTAGGGGGGATGCTGATGCTGGAGAAAAAATTCATAGCACAATTGATGAGAAAACAGGATTGCCAATTATTTCGCTCTATGGGCACAATAAAAAGCCTCAACGTGATCAGCTTACTGATGTTGACATCGTAATTTATGATATACAAGATGTAGGGGTCCGATTTTACACTTACATATCTACTCTGCATTATGTGATGGAGGCTTGTTCCGAGAATAATAAACAACTTGTTGTACTAGATCGTCCCAACCCTAATGGTCACTATGTTGATGGACCAATAAGAGAACCTGAATTCAGATCTTTTATTGGAATGCACGCTGTGCCTATTGTTTATGGTATGACTATCGGTGAGTATGCTATGATGATCAATGGTGAAAATTGGCTTGATGATAATATGAAATGTAAATTATGGGTAATACCTTGCAAAAATTATACGCATAAAACAAGATATCTACTACCGGTGCCACCATCGCCAAATCTAAGATCTGAAGAAGCTATCTCTTTCTACCCAAGTCTTTGTTTATTTGAGGCTACCACTATTAGTATTGGACGTGGCACAAATCGTCCATTTGAAGTTTATGGTCACCCCAATTTCCCAAAAGAATCATTCTCTTTTACACCAATTAGTCAGCTTGGTGCGAAAAACCCACTCTACGAAAATAGGCTATGTTTTGGTGTTGATTTACAGGGTACAATTACGCGCAGAAAATATGAGATTAATCTTGCCTATTTAATT
>CAMATR010000224.1 GCA_945861175.1 Chitinophaga pinensis
ATCTTCTCGCTGAAAAAATTCTGCGTAGAGAGGCTTTTAAGGTTTTTCTCCGGTCAAAGTTTACATGAAACATCTCTATTCGAATAAGGCAAAATGGGATTGCTATCAATCCTTAATTAACAACTTATCTGCAGGCACAATAAGTCTTATTTTTTTTATTAAATCTTCTTCTGACCATGGTTTTGAAATAAAGTAATCCAACAAATTCTCACTTATTAACTTCTCAACTATTTCATCATTTGCCTGACCAGAAAGCATAATACAACTAATCCCGGGATACATTTTTTTTAACTTAACTAGAAATTCTGCACCGGTCATTCGAGGCATTTGGTAGTCCGTCAAAACAAAGATGACCTTTATCTTAAGATCTAAAATTTCAGGAATTGATGCCAAGGCATCTTCAGGATTAAGGTAATACTCAACTAATACTTTTTCCGTATCTACTAGCTTCTGTAATTGTACACTGAGTGCAGTTAAAATTGATTCATCATCATCTACACAAATTACGACAGAATCTTGAGAGAACAGCATCTTAAAAAATATTAGTTGTTTTTATGGTAAATGCAAAAATAGTTGAATTTTTCTCAGAAACAACATTTACATCCCAGCCATTCGCATCTGCAATTCGTTTAACGATATTCAATCCAAAACCATGATTGTCTCCTCCCTTTGAAGACTTAAAACGCTCAAATATTTTGGAAAGAAATTCCTTTGGTATATCTGGGCCATTATTTTCAAATTCAATTTTTATTGTATCACCCTCTTTTACAGAACGAATCCAAAGATCACCACCTTGTTCGCCCAACGCTTCAAGTGCATTTTTTATGACATTAGACCAAATTTGAAAAACATCTCTTGGCACTCCAAAAATCTCATGGAAATTCGGAACATCAATATGGACATCAATATTTCCCTTTAAGTTCGTGCTTAAAACCCTTAAAACACTGCTCACACTATCCGCAATATTTATATGCTCCACCCTCTGATGCACTGCACTTTTGGTGAACTTTCGCAAATCGGAAATAACCTCTGCAGATCGATTCGCAGCATCAAAAACAGTATCAATCATTTGCCTAATCATATAGATTTGGCTTATTAACTCTAGAAATATTTTCCTGTTGGTACTTTCAATGATTCGGTTAATCTTTTCTGTTTCATCAATACCAACACGTGCTTTCAATAGACCATCCGCTATTTCTAATGACTCTTCCTGCGAAAAGCCTTTTTCATCTTGAAGCAACCGCTGCAATTGATTGCGTTCTTTCATCGCCTTCAAACTGCTTTGAAAGGATTTTAAATCACCCGACATTGCATGAATACATGCAAATTCCAATTCTTCTGGGGAACAATCGTGGATCAATCCATGAAAAAGAACCTCCAATGTTTCTCTCACATTTTGGGCACCAATAAGAATAGCAGCAAGCGGACTATTTAAATCATGTGCAATGCCCATTGTGAGTTCACCTATTGCTACAAATTTTTCTATTTCATTTAGATTTGCATTTAGCTCAAGGTTTTCATTCGTTTTTAATTCAACTGTCTTTTCAAGGTTGAGATTCAATTCTTCAAGGGCTGCCTTTGACTCTATTGTTTCTGTGATATCAAGACCATACGCGATAATATAGGTGTCTTTATCTATCATTGATGTTGGCGGTGAAAATGAACGCAAGAAATATCGATTTTTTGAAGAATCAAAAGTCTCTTCAATCCATTCTATGTGCTCACCTGTCTCCAACATTCGATTAAAATGTGCTTTTCGTTGATCAAATCTATCGGATGGAAGTCCTTTTTTCTCGAGATAGTCAGACTCCGTTTTCCCGATCATCCAGGCACGTAATTCATCATCTTTTACCGCCGTTTTATTAATAAATCTAAAGCGTCCATCCGGATCAAAAAGGCAGACGTCAACTGGCAATAAATCCAATATACTTTGTAAGAATCCTCCCTGCAGTTTTAACTTTTTATTTAATTGAAGCAGTTCATCTTTTTGATGATTTATCTCCTCAGAATAATTTGTTATTTCAAAACCATAAATGTTGACAAAATCAAATTCCTTGAAATAAACGATGGTAAATAAAAAAGTTCTAGCATTCAGCTCAATAATCTCCTCTAAAACAGGCTCGTGATGATTTTTAAACTGTTGCTTTACTTGATTAATCAAGGGAATGAACTTACTAAAATCATCCTCAACAACATATCCATCAATGAGATGCAAACCACTCTTGTTCGCATACAGGACCTTCAAATCGCTGTCAACACGAATAACGGGGTGAGGATTTTGATTTGGGAAACTACTAATTTGCTCAACCTTTTTGAGACTGGACTTTAATTCAGAATTTATTTTGTTCAATTTAATGTTTAACTGCTGTGCATCTTGCATTCCCTTAAAACTAATCTGAGACATGAAAATATATTCAGCCACATAATCGTGCTCGGGAAAATCATTGAGATTCAAATTAAATCCTTTCAATGGAGAATCAGCATTGATAACTGGATGACACATTAAAACAAAAGTCGAGTTCAAACTTAAGAAAGAAGCCTTAAACCTTAGACCTAATTTAGAGTGATTAAAAAAAACGATTTTCCCCTCAGTGTAGTTCTTAACTAAATCTTTAAAGTCTTTAAAATCATTGAATTGAAAAATTTCATCTATTTTCATAGAATTCAGCTTCTTATCTAAAACTTTTTCCCAACCACCGCCGGATGTCATAATGATTGCCGCATCTGTGATCCTTATGAATAGCCCGCATGCGTGGTCAAGCACTTTATTTAATTTCTCAAGATTGTCCCCTAAAAGTGCATTCTTTTTGTTTGCAAGAATCAGTTTTGCTGCTATTTTAGATAAAGACTTAATCGATTCTATTTGATGGTCATTCAGCTCTCTCGGTTTATTATCTATGGCACAAAGCGTTCCGATTGCATTGCCATTTTCAGAAAGTATGGGAACCCCACAATAAAATATAACATTTGGATCACCCGTGACCAATGGGTTATCATGAAAACGTTCGTCTTTTGTAGCATCGGGAATCAAAAATAATTGACTCGGTTCATTTATAGCATGTGCGCAAAACGCGAAATCTCTAGGTGTTTCAGAAGCAGTAAGTCCTACTTTAGACTTAAACCATTGACGATCACTATCTACGATACTAATCAAAGAAATCGGTGTCTCACAAATATTTGACACCATCTCAGTAATAAGGTCCAAGTCAAGATTCGCGGGTGTGTCTAAAAGATTCAATCCCAACAAATCACGCATCCTTGACGCTTCATTGTCAGGTATTTTAGGTGATTTCATGGAGTCACATTACCATTTAATTGCAAAAATATGGGAACCCTCTTCCTCTATCATGTGGGTGCATTCTACAGTAAGATCAAATCTTTTACCTAGTCCAGAAACCAAACCCTTTAGCATTGGTATCAATCCTGTGCGATGCGAATTATAAACTAGTTCGAGGTAATTATCTTTTTCATTGCGCACACTAAATGAAGGTGGTTTTAAGTCTGGCATTAGAGAGTTTACCCGCTGATGCAGCATGTTTAGATTTTTCAAAAACTTCGGAAAAGTATCCCCTGCTAAATCAAGCATGTTTCCATATCCCTGTTCTGCTGTGTATAAAATCCAATATTCTCCAAAAGCAAAAAGCAAATCTTCAACCGGAATGTTCAATACCTCCGAAGCAGAAGCAACAAGATCAAATGTTAATTTATCCGGATAAGGTGTCATCGAAAGAAAATCTCCATCAGCGAAATTTGCTTTTGTACAAATAGTTTCCCAACTTTCTTCGCCAAATTTTTCGATGACAAGCTCTTTAACAGCTTTATTTACGAGACCGTACATAGTTTCAATTATAAAAATGTAAAATTAATTAATTTAATGCAAAAGTAGCACGCCGCAATAGAATGGATATTTCTTTAAGATTAACTTTATTCATCTAGAATAATAAAACTAAATTGAGTCAGCAATTTAATGGCTTAATTCAAATTTTAACTTTTGTCTAAAGATTATCCTTTTAAACCCCCATTTTTTGCTTAAATTCCCTAAATTTGTGCTTCCATAAAAGAGCTCAAATAACATGGATAAAGTTTCTTATGTTGGTAATGCGGATATAAGCGCAATTGACCATCTTTACAAACAGTATATTAAAGATCCGGAAAGTGTAGATATCGGCTGGAAAAAATTCTTTGAAGGCTTTGATTTTGCGCGCACGAATTATGAGGAAAATGGTGTGATTCCTGAGAACTTTCAAAAAGAGTTTAAAGTAATCAACCTAATCAATAGTTATCGTAACCGCGGACATCTATTTACAAAAACGAATCCGGTGAGAGATCGCAGGAAGTATAGCCCTACGTTAGATATAGAG
>CAMATR010000225.1 GCA_945861175.1 Chitinophaga pinensis
GCTCATTAGCTTCTCCCAAATAACAAAGTGCCATTGCATCTTCGCCATCTAATTCCATACAGCGCTCCAAACATTCTATCGCCTTTATAAAATTTTCCATAGAAAGGTAAGCACTACCCATATTAAAATAGGCTGGGCCAAAATCTTCATTAATTACCAAACAATAGTCGTATGCCCACAATGCCTTCTCGTAGTTTTCTAATTTAGAATAGGCATTTCCAAGATTGTACCAGGCTGTATAGGAATATGGATTTTCGTCTATAAAATCTGAATAGCACTTGATAGCGCTCTCATATTCACCAAGTTGGTCATAACAAAAAGCAATTTCATAGATTGCACCCTCATTGTAAGGGTTATATTTTATTGCTTCCTTTAGAATAATTACTGCATTTTTATAATCGTTAGCATTTTGATATTCCATGGCAAGATCCAAATAAATCTCATCTCTGTCTTCCGGTTCAGAAAGTGCCAAAGCTTCTTTAAAGTACTTAATTGCACTCTTACTATCTCTTAATTGACTAAAAATTGATGCTTTTGTCAACATAAACTCGCAAGAAGGCAATTCCATTTTTTCAATTTGAGAGAGCAAATGTAAAGCTTCTTTAAGCTGTCCCATTGCCGACATCGCTTGGGCTTTACGAAGATGAAAAAGCTGATTATAAGAAAATTGATTAATCGCTAATTCAGCACAAATATTCGCTTTAGTATATTGATTATTAATCAGGAAATGATCAATCAACGCCTCCAAACGATCACTGTCCATAAATCCGAGCGCATTACCTTTCAAATGAGCATCGAAACGTTCGAGATCCTCTCCTAGAGTACCTTCGAAATTATCGTCATCTTCGTCGTCGTACATAACGGTTGATTTTATGAAAGGAAGTTAGACACAAATTTATACGTTTTTAGAGTACTCTTTTAATTGTTATTAACAACCCTTTGCACATTACTTAAATTATAACGCACAAATCTTGCAAATCTTACAACATCAGGTATATCTATTTGCCAGATCTTTTACGATCAGTCTCCTTTAATAAAACCTTACGAATTCTGAGATTTTCGGGAGTTACTTCGACATACTCGTCTGACTGAATGTATTCCAAACACTCTTCCAAACTAAATATTTTCGCTGGGGCTAAACGTACTTTTTCATCGGCTCCTGAAGAACGCATGTTCGACATTTTCTTTGTTTTTGTAACGTTTACGCACAAATCTCCTGCACGAGAATTTTCACCGATAACTTGTCCTTCGTAGATATTTTCATTTGGATTAATGAAGAATTTACCACGGTCTTGTAAGTTATTCAAGGAAAAAGGAATCGAAATACCTTGCTCTAATGAAATCATTGAACCATTTTGACGTCCTGGAATATCGCCTTTAAATGGCTGGTATTCTAAGAAACGGTGAGTCATAATTGCTTCACCAGCAGTTTGTGTCAATAAATAGTTTCTTAAACCTATTATACCGCGAGAAGGAATTTGGAATTGGATAATCATACGCGTTCCTTTAGGTTCCATATTGGTCATTTCACCCTTACGTTTTGTCACTGCCTCAACAGCAGTACCTGAAAAATCCTCTGGTAAATCGATTGTCAATTCTTCAATTGGCTCACATTTCTTACCACTAATTTCTTTAATAATAACTTGAGGCTGACCAACTTGTAATTCGTATCCTTCGCGGCGCATTGTTTCGATTAATACTGATAGGTGCAATACACCTCTACCAGCAACAATCCATTTATCTGCTTTGTCGGTTTCCTGAACACGCATTGCTAAGTTTTTCTCTAACTCTTTCGCTAAACGTTCTTGAATATGACGAGAAGTAACTTTCTTACCTTCTTTGCCGAAGAATGGCGAATCATTGATAGAGAACAACATATTCATTGTTGGCTCATCTAATTGAATCGTATCTAACGGTTGTGGATCTTCAAAGTCACAAACACAATCACCAATTTCAAAACCTTCGATTCCAGTAATCGCACAAATATCACCTGCTTGAACAGATTCTACTTTTTCGCGCGTTAAACCTGAAAAAACAAATACTTCTTTAATACGGTGTTTTTCTTTTGTTCCGTCTCGTTTTTGTATAATAATTTGTTGATTTTCTTTAATAGTACCTCGACGCAGACATCCAATAGCGATACGACCAACATACGTTGAAAAGTCCAAGGAAGTGATCAACATTTGTGTATTTCCTTCTTCAATTTTCTTAGGTGGGAAATACATTAAAATCTCATCCAAAAGTGGAGCAATTGTATCGGTGGGCTGTTTCCAGTCCGTTGACATCCATGCATTTTTAGCCGAACCGTAAATTGTTGAGAAATCCAATTGTTGTTCATTTGCATCTAATTCGAACATCAAATCAAATACTTTTTCATGAACTTCATCAGGTGTACAATTTTCTTTATCCACTTTATTAATCACAACAAGAGGCTTCAATCCAAGTGAAAGCGCCTTACCTAAAACGAAACGTGTCTGGGGCATTGGACCTTCGAAAGCGTCTACTAATAAACAAACTCCATCTGCCATGTTCAAAACACGTTCCACTTCTCCGCCAAAATCAGCGTGACCTGGAGTATCAATGATATTGATTTTTGTTCCTTTATAATAAACTGAAACATTTTTCGATACAATGGTAATTCCACGCTCGCGTTCCAAATCATTATTATCCATGATTAATTCACCAGTTGGGCGATCACGTTCATTTAAAACGGCCCCAGCTTCAATCATTTTATCTACCAAAGTAGTTTTACCGTGATCAACGTGTGCAATAATTGCTATGTTTCTGATTTCCATAATTATAAGTAGAAATACAATTTATTATTTTTAGTCTTTATTAAAAGGTTTACCGAATGATCTTGGGCGACCTCCACCATCTCTCTTGGGTCCACCATCTCTCTTGGGTCCGCCATCTCTTTTGGGTCCGCCATCTCTTTTGGGTCCACCATCTCTTTGAGGTCCACCATCTCTTTGAGGTGCTCCGCGACGACTGTCCCCATCGTTTCTAAATCCACCATCACTTCGACGATTTCCACTATCTCTTCCACTTTCGCGGTCTCTTCCACCATCTCTATCTCGGTTAAAACCACCTTCACGACGATTTCCGCCGTCGCTGCTGCGTGGAGTGCGGTCTCTATTGCCCTGGAATTTACCTCCATAAGAACCACCATCTCGGCGTCCGCCACCGCCGCTTCCGCCGCGATTTCCGCCACCACCAGATTTAGCTTTTGTAATTTCAATGCTCACTGAATGACCTTCGTAATCAGCTCCATTTACTTTTTTCAAAATATTGTCAGCAAACTCATTATCCGCTTCAAAGAACGAATAAGAAGTCATAATGTCAATTCGACCAATATTTGTGGAATTCAATCCAGTAGCGTCACAAACCAAACGCAATAATCCACCAGGATTCAAGCCATCACGACGACCAATACTAACGAAGAAGCGTGTTTTACCACTTTCTGTTTCATCATCTTTACGGTCGCGGCGTCTAGAACGATCATCCATTCCACGATCATCACCTTTTCCTGCAGTCGCATTTAAATCTCCCGCTCGCTCGTAATATTCAATAAAACGATTGAATTCAGTAGAAACGAAATGTTTAATCGCCTCTTCTTTTGACATACTTTCAAATTCAGCCATTATTGTAGGCATGAATTTCTCTATGTCTTTTTCACGCACATCGGTTGTGATTACCTTATTGATTAGTTTCATCAACTGGATTTCACAGATTTCTTCAGCATTAGGTACCGTTCCCAAAGTGAACGTTGTACGCATTTGTTTTTCAATTGCACGAATTTTACCGCTTTCACGTGTATTGATCAGCACCAATGATTCACCTTTACGTCCAGCACGCGCTGTGCGGCCACTTCGGTGAGTATAGTTTTCAATATCGTCTGGTAAATTGTAATTGATAACATGTGTTATATTATCAATATCCAAACCACGTGCTGCAACGTCTGTTGCCACCAAGATTTGAATATCTTTTTTACGAAAACGATCCATAACACGGTCACGCTGCACTTGAGATAAATCTCCGTGCAATGGTTCTGCAGAATAACCTTCTTTTGCTAATTTTTCAGCAACTGCAGCTGTTTCCTGGCGTGTACGGCAGAAAATCAATCCGTAGATTTGAGGATTAAAATCGATTAATCTTTTGACACCAGCATAACGATCTTTCTCTTTCACAACATAATAGATGTGATCGATGTTTTCATTACTTTGATTTTTGTGTCCGATCGAAACCTCTAAAGGATCCGTCATATAATTTTTTGCAATTCGCGCCACTTCAGTTGGCATTGTAGCTGAGAATAACCAAACATTTTTAATTTCAGGAGTCGTTTCTAATATCGAAT
>CAMATR010000226.1 GCA_945861175.1 Chitinophaga pinensis
GAGACATAATATGTTGTTGTTCCAGTTAAATTAGATGTTGGTATTGGAGAAATTAAAGAAGAAGTACCTCCTGTTTGATTTGTTCCATACCAATTTAATATGTTTCCAGGTAAAACTGATGCTGTTAAAGAGCTTGTATTGTCATTTAAACAATAATTCACATTTGAAACAATTGGTGAGTTTGGCAATGGATTGATTGTTACAACTATAAAAACTCTAACACTTTCACAATTTGAGGAATTAGAAGTTTGTGAAACATAATATTTAGTTGTACCTGAACTTGATGTATTAGGAGTTGGAGCAATTAAAGATGCTATACCACTAGAAGAATTCAAACCATACCAATTCAAATGATGACCACTGATTGCTGATGCTTGTAAAGACAATGCAGGACTATTTAAACAATAACTAACATCAGTTGTAGTTGGTGCAAGTGGAATTGGATTCACTACGACAGAAGTATTAATTGAAGATGCTGATAATCCTTGTGCATTATAAACAGTAACACTATAATTTCCTGCAATAGAAACTACAATCGATTGAGTTGTTGCACCAGTTGACCATAAATAAGAAGTTGCTGTTGAAGATGTTAACGTTACTGAATTACCTTGACAAAAAGACAGACCACTCGAAGTGGAAATAATAGGAGTTGAAGGAGCAGTTGCTGCTTGTGTCAATAAACATTCCGAAAATTCTGACGTGGAATTTAGATTATCAGTCGCTAAACAAGTAATAAAACTTCCAACTGGAATAACAGCAGAAAATGAAATATTAATTGTTGCATTTCCAGAAGAATTGGTTGTTATTATTTGATTACCAATTAACATTTTACCTTCCCCATTTCCTGATTGATTGCAGCTTACATTCGAATAATATTGGATTGTATACGCTGTATTTGCTTTTGAATTAAAAGTTCCAACAATTGAAATTTGTGAAGAAGTTACATACGAACTTGTAATAATTGGATAATTTTGAGTTCCATTTGGTCCTGAATCTACATCTAATACATCTAAACCAGAAGGAGTATAATCTGCATCTATATCAATTGCCATTTCAGTATTATTATAAAATATATTTGATTTAAATGAATTACCAAAACCTGTGTTTGATTCTAAAAGAATTCCAAAAACATTATTTGCAATTACATTTCCATCCACTGAATTAACTCCACCAATCATATTGTTTGAACTTTCATTCATTAAGAAGATGCCAGCACTATAAGTTCCCGCATTTCCATTTCCAGCAACAGCAAACTGATTAGCACTGGTTCCTATGTAATTTGATTTAATCGTATTGCTAAATGTGCTATCCATCCAAATTCCTGCTTCATCCGAAGAGTTTGCCATAATTACATTTCTAGAAATGATATTAGAAGATGTTCCATTTGATAATAAAATCCCTGCATTTTGATTTCCTAAAGGGGTTACTCCGTCAATAGTTGATCCAATTAAATTATTTACAACCTCATTTGCAGTTGCACCCATACCTTGAATCATTACCCCTCGATTTCCACCTGAAATTAAATTGGGTTCCATAGCATTTGTTCCTCCAACAAAATTATAAGAAGATGAATCTAAAATTTGAATACCATGAACAATGCTTCCGCTAGAAGAAACACCTGTTAAAGTTGTTCCAAAATAATTCCCGAAAACTGAATTAGAATCTGATTTTTCAAAAATAATTCCGCCTCCAATTAAATTACGAGTCGCATTGGTTGTTCCTCCAATACTATTTAAATCTTGATTATTAAAATGCAGTGCAGCATCCGATGGCGATACTCCGTTGGTGCTCATTCCTATAAAACAACCTTGAATAGTATTATTATCTTTGCTTTTTGAATAACCTTCCTCATATAAAAAATCAATATTTCCATTCACTAGAGAAAGTCCTTTTAATGTATTATTTCCGCAATGAAACGCAAAAGTCCCTCCAGTATTGATGCCATCGACTTTTACTTTTATTGCCGTATTCAATCCTAAATTGAAGTCATTTGTGTTTTCAGCCCCATCAGTTTGAGTATATCCATTTACGTTGATTGGATAAAAAATTTCAGAATAGCCTATAGTTGGAGTGATTGTTTTTACTCCTGTACCAGAAATAGCAAAGGTAATAGGCATTGGAGTAATATCATAAAAATCATAAGGAGGACGCGCATTTGATTCTTCCAATGCTGCTCGAAGTGAACAAACTCCACCAGTTGTTAAACAAATTCCATCACCAGGAGTTTTATCGGATAAATCAGTGGTACTGTTTACTACAAATGAATTAACAACTTCTTTATTAAACGTCAAAGGAACCCTCAATAAATCTCTATCATACGTTCCAGAATTCCATTTTGTATAATACATGTAACACGTTTGCCCAGGTTGTT
This sequence comes from Chitinophaga pinensis, assembly GCA_945861175.1. GTDB lineage: Bacteria > Bacteroidota > Bacteroidia > Flavobacteriales_D > Crocinitomicaceae > M0103. Next base: position 2,372 of record CAMATR010000226.1, read on the forward strand.
CAAAATTTCTTGTAACATCAGTATGATCAATGATTGAAGGATATAAAGACCCTCCAACTGCCCAAGTTGAAGTCGTTTGCAAAATCAATCGAGGATACGACCAATTAATTAAATCATCTGATAAGGCATAAAAGAATCCATAGGTCATTACTCCATTAACAACACTATTGGTATAATCCACAACCATGTATTTTCCAAAATAAGTATTATACGTTAAACTAGAACACATTTTAGCAATACGATCTCTAGAAACTGGAGCTAATACTTTATCTGCAACATTGTATCCTGTTGCAGTATATGGATTAACAAATTCAACATTGTATCCCGAACCATCCCAACCTCTCCAACTTGTTGGATCACTTAGATTATTTGTTCTTATTACTCCAGTTCCCCAATCTTGTAATAAATGTGCTTCCAAATGAACAAGAACATAATAATACCCATCTTTTTTTATAATGTTTGATCCACCAAAAACCCCAAAAGGAGTATGAACCGTTGGATAAGGAGATTGATAAGGAGAAGCTGCCACCAAATTACTTGGAGCAGTAGTATGAGAATATGTTTGACCTCCATTCGTTGAAGAGGCATATGTGATTCCGTTATACCAGCAATTATTCCAGTTACCACAAGGAACATACTCGTCGTGAATTAATGCGTGAACTGTTGTCCCATCTTCGGTATAAGTTGAAGAAATCCATTCTTGATTGTTGAATTTTGAAGGATCCGAATCTAAATCTGAAGTCATTACTGAAGCACAATCTTTCGTTAAAGAAGTGAAATTTGCACCCGTCATTCTCCAACTAGTATAATGAGAAGCCATTAAATTTAAGTTGCCAGAAGCATCGCGAAAAACTCTTGTTGGAGCGTCTGGTATATCAATCGTATTGCATTTTGAAACAGAATAATCAAACACCATTTCAACAGAGCCAACCGTTGGAGTTCCCGGGTATATTATTTGAGAAAAAAACGTAAACGAAATCAGCAGAGAAATTGCTAATAAAAATCCTTTTACCATGTCAATAATTTTAGTTTTGAAATTGAAGTAACTAAACAAATAAAACGATTAATTAATTAAAATAAAACCAATTTACTTCTCAATGAACAAATAACTTAAATCAATGAATATTAGCAATATATCATCGAATAAAAGAAATTTTAATTCTCAAACTCTTTTCTTCCAGAAGCAATTTCCATATTAAATTCTCCTTCGCTTTTTGCTATTACGACAGAAGCTAAACAATTTCCTAGAACATTTATACTAGTTCTTCCCATATCCATCAATGCATCAACAGCAAGAATAACACTCGCTTTTTCCGGGTCCAACCCCATAGAAGCGACTGTTCCAGCAAGTATAACAAATGAAGCTCCACGAACTCCAGCAACACCTTTACTAGTTAACATTAGTACAAAACACATTGTAATTTGTTGAGGAATCGTTAAATCAACACCACACATTTGTGCAACAAAAACAGACGCTAAGGAAAGATACAAAGTGGTACCATCCAGATTGAAACTATAACCTGTCGGGATTACAAACGCTACTACTTTTTTTGCTACTCCGAACTTTTCTAAATTCTCCATAGCTATTGGTAATGAGGCCTCACTACTAGCTGTAGCAAAAGCCAATGAAACAGGTTCAGACACAGCACTCAAAAATCGTTTAATAGGAATTTTAGTTAGGAGGGCAATTGGCAAAAAGACCACTAATACAAACACAATTAAAGCAACATATAAGGTTCCAACCAACTTGAATAACTGCATTAATACATCAACTCCTGACTTAGCAACAGTGCTGGACAATGCTCCAAAAACTGCTAAAGGAGCTAAATACATGACAATATCTGTAAATTTAAACATCACTTCACTTAAACCTTCAAAAAAATTGAGCATCGTTTCCTTTTGTCTCTGATGCTTCACCATCCCTAAACCAATGGCAAAAATGACAGAAAAAACAACCACTTGTAAAATATTGTTTTCAAA
>CAMATR010000227.1 GCA_945861175.1 Chitinophaga pinensis
AAAAGAATATCAAAAATAGAAGTGTCAGTAAGCGATTCATTTTAGTGTGTTTGACCATTTGTAAATGCATTCAACCTTAAGTCGTAAATATAAACCGAAAGGTCAATATAACGGAGATAGTTTCAAACTTTCTTTATAATATTGCACAACTAAAAAAAACACAATCAACATGAAACAAACCATTATTAGTCTTAGTTTGACTTTATTCACATTTGGATTGTCAAATACGCTTTATGGCCAGGAGAATAAAGATATTTTAAATTGGTACAATGGTAAAGGTCCTGGAATGGAGACTGAAAAAGCCTACAAAATGCTTAATAAAAGAAAGACTTCTTCGGTTATTGTGGCCGTTATTGATTCAGGTATTGATATTGAGCACGAAGATTTGAAAGGTAAAATTTGGACGAATTCAGATGAGATCCCGGGAAATAACATTGATGATGACAAAAATGGTTATGTTGATGATGTTCACGGATGGAATTTTTTAGGGAATGCCAAAGGGGAAAATCTCAATGAAGCATGTTTGGAGAAAACCAGAATTTTAAGAACTCTTTCTTTGAAATTTGAAGGCATTGATCCAGCAAATCTTTCAGATAAAGAAAAAGAGGATTATACTCTTTTTGAAAAGGTAAAAGCAGAGGTTGAGGAAGAGAAGTCAATGTATGAGTCCTACCTTGGTCAAATGGATATGGTTAGTATGATGATGGATCAGGTTCCTGCGATTGTAGGAAATGCTTTAGGAAAAACGGATTATACGATCAAGGACCTTCAAAAATGGAATCCAGAAGATGAGCAAATGATGCAATTGAAAGATTTTGCCGTGGCAATGAAAACTGGTGAGTTAACCAAAGATGTTATAGAAGATCAAAAAAGATCCATTGAAGAAATGGTCAATTTCAATCTAAACTTGGAGTATGATGATCGAATTCTGATTGGTGATAATCCGGAAGATTTTAATGATAAAAGTTACGGTAATCCTGATGTTGAAGGACCAGACGCATTGCATGGAACTCATGTTGGTGGTATTATTGGAGCTGTACGTGGAAATGGACTTGGTGGAGATGGGGTTGCTGAAAATGTTTTGCTAATGGCTGTTCGAGCCGTGCCTGCAGGAGATGAAAACGATAAAGATATAGCTTTAGCGGTGCGTTACGCTGTTGATAATGGTGCCAAGGTAATTAACATGTCATTTGGAAAAAGCTATTCCCCGCACCAAAAGGAAGTCTATGAAGCATTTAAATACGCTGACTCAAAAGGTGTATTATTGGTGCATGCTGCAGGAAATGATAATGCAGACGTAGATACAAATCCTAACTTCCCAACTTCTTTATACAGTTTTCAAAGTCAACCGTTAGATCATTTCCTAACGATTGGTGCGTCTACAAAAATTTCAAAAAAACAATTGGCAGCTTCATTTTCTAATTATGGACAAACAAAAGTGGATGTTTTTGCTCCAGGATTTGAAATCTACAACTCGGTACCACAAAGTGCCTACAAGAAACTTCAAGGCACATCCATGGCAGCGCCAATGGTAGCGGGTGTTGCTGCAATGTTAAAGAGCTATTTTTCAGCTCTTTCTATGAAAGAAATAAAAGATATCATGCTGCAGTCTGCAAAATCATATAAGGGGACATTGCAATACAAACCTGGGTCAGAAGAGCTAGTTGACTTTTCAACTTTGTCTACAACTGGTGGGGTTGTGAATGTTAAAAGGGCAGCTAAAATGTGCTTAGCACTTGAGAAATCGAAAACTTCAAAATAATTCAAATCAATTTTCATAAAGGGCTATCCGTTGGATGGCCCTTCTTGTTTTTAGAATAGCCATGAAAATCAAAATCTTTTTTTTAATACTGCTTTTAAATAAGAGTGTTTCATATAGCCAGTCGGAACTCGATAAAATTGTTGATGATTGGCATTTAGCTGCTTCGAATGCTGTTTTTGAGCCTTATTTTAAAACCATGACTGAAGATTTTATTTTCTTAGGAACTGCACCTGGAGAAAGATGGACAAAAGAGCAATTTGCTTTATTCTCTAAGCCCTATTTCGATAAAGGTAAAGCTTGGGACTTTAAGGCGAGTAATCGCACGTGGAATTACTCTTCTAATAGAAAAACTGCTTGGTTTGATGAAGATTTAGACACATGGATGCGCGGCTGCCGGGGCAGTGGTGTACTAGTTAAAAAGAAAGGTGAATGGAAAATTGCTTACTACAATTTGACCGTTCTCATAGAAAATGAAAAGATGAAGTCATTTATTGACTTAAGAGACCGACCTATAGATTAGTTTCCCTTAGCATGGTCTGCAAGAAATTGAGCCAAACCGAGATCAGTTAATGGATGATTTGCTAAAGCTTTAATCGCACTTAACGGTCCAGTCATAACATCTGATCCGATTTCAGCGCAATTAATAATATGCATTGGATGACGTATTGAGGCTGCTAATATTTCCGTATCGAACACGTAATTGTTGTATATCAAACGAATTTGAGCAATCAAATCCAATCCGTTTGTCGAAACATCATCTAATCTTCCTAAAAATGGTGAAATGTATGTCGCTCCTGCTTTAGCAGCTAACAAAGCTTGGCCTGCAGAAAAGATCAGGGTACAATTTGTTTTTATTCGTTTAGATGAGAAATATTTAATAGCTTTTATTCCCTCAGGAATCATTGGTATTTTAACTACAATATTTTTGTGGAGAGCTGCTAAGCGCTCGCCTTCACGGACCATTCCTTCAAAATTTGTTGAAATTACTTCAGCACTTACTGGACCATCAACAATATTGCAAATTGCCACATAATGATCCAGAATATTCTGTTCACCAGTAATCCCCTCTTTGGCCATAAGTGAAGGGTTAGTAGTTACCCCATCAAGAATACCAAGTTCATTGGCTTCTTTAATATCATTCAGATTTGCAGTGTCAATGAAGAATTTCATAGTATTTTTTTTTCTCAAAAATAGAATGGATATGCATTTCAGTAATGCTAAATGACAATTAATTCTACACGATTTATGAACATATTTTACTATCGAAATAGTAAGTAGTCTGACTCTTTTTTTTTATTTAAAATCCATTGGTTTTTTAGAAAAAAAAGAGGGGTAAGCTACTCATGTCGCACCGCTCAACCTCATACCTTTGCTACGTTCCCGTCCTGGAGGATTAAGAGGGAGCTGGTCGCACAAGACTTACCCCACTGCAAAATTAATGAGATTTCCGAAAAACTTGCAGAATTAAAATTAATTATACGAGAAATTTAAAGAAATAAATAAATGGTTTATTGAAATAGGAAATTTCAACAAATTAAAGATGCATAAAATCTTTCTTAGCTAGCAATTCATCTTCTGATTCTCTATACTCTGGATCGTCAACGCAACAATCCACAGGACATACTGCTGCACATTGAGGTTCATCGTGAAAACCAACACATTCAGTGCATTTGTCATGGGTAATATAATAAACGTCCATATTCATTGGTTCGTGCGTATCATCTGCCATTTTGTCGCTCCCATCCAATGTTGTAATAAGTCCCGTTAAAGATGTCCCGTCGGAATAACGCCATTCAGCGCCACCCTCGTAAATAGCATTATTTGGGCATTCAGGCTCACAAGCGCCACAATTTATGCATTCATCGGTGATCATTATTGCCATTGTACTCTAATTTTATTTTGCAAATATAGCAACGAGTATTGAAAGGATTTGTTCATTTTGCACAAAAAAAACACTTCTCTTGAAATTAATGACATTAATTTTGTCCTATGCAACAAAAAGATATCACGCTTGCTTTCGAGCGTCTAGGTGTAATTATGACTTCAATAGGTAACGAAGATCAATGGCCCGGGTATAATTCGGGAATTACAGAAGCAGAATTCAGTTTATTTAATGATTTAGTAGAGAAACAATTTTTTCATAACGGATGGTTTACAACTGAAAATGTTAGAAAATCGCTTCTTTCCTTGGGCGAATTACTGACTCAAACTAAATTGACTAATTGGTTCATGTAGGCATCTCGGCTTTTCGAGTCGACATTGGCGTCGCTCTCCCACTCGCGATTCTCGATGCGGACTTGTTCTTCGAGCTCCTCCATCTGCAACTCACGCTTCTTGCAACACAATTTTTCGAACGCGGTGCGTTTGCCGGGCTTGGGGGTGCGCTCTTTGATGACGATGAGCTCTTGGTTTCTCGAGTCGTCCTCGGCGACGTGAATCCCCGAAACAGTGGCAGCACTTGTCGGCGTCGGCGGCGAGCGGCTTGCGTTCGTCGTGTCGCTGTTGGTCGACTGCGATGGCGGCAGATCGGTTGATGGCGAGAAGGGGTGAGAGGGATCTGGGGCCA
>CAMATR010000228.1 GCA_945861175.1 Chitinophaga pinensis
TCTCGCGTATCCTATCAAATACAATTACTGTATCATTCATAGAGTAACCAATAACTGTTAAGATTGCCGCAATAAAGGCCTGATTAACATCCAAACTAAATGGAAGAACACCGTGTAAAAGTGCGAAGATAGAAATCACAAAGAAAGCATCGTGAATCAAGCCTATAATAGCTCCAATTGAATATTGCCAGTGACCAAATCGTATTAATATATAGGCAAAAATTGCAAGTAATGACAATACAATCATCACAATAGAATCAGTTGATAATTGATTCGAAATCGAAGCGGATACGCTGCGTGACTCTATAATTTCAAAATTACCGGACTTGGCTTTACCTGCCTCCAATCCTTCAATTACTTTTTCTCGAACTGTTCCATTCGCTCCGTCGTTCTTAGACATGAAGTTCGTAACTATCTCCACGTTGTATTCATTGGATTTTGTTTTTAAATCGATAGAGGCTACTTCACCTTTTTCAATTAGAACACTAGAAAGACTAGCTCTGATTTGCTCTATATCCGCTTTTTTATCAAATTTAACAACATACGTTCTACCACCCGTGAATTCGACACTTTGCTTCAATCCTCTCGTGAATAGCGCACCCATGCCAATTATGGTAACTGAAATTGAAAATATATAAAAATACTTTCTTTTACCTACCCAATCAAACTGAATATTCTGGAACAAGCCCTCTGACATTTTAGTGAAGAAACTAATCTTTTTACCTTTATTCAACCAGCCTGTTATAACTAATTTCGAGATGACAATTGCAGAGAAAATTGAAGTGAATATACCTATGATCAAAGTTGTAGCGAAAGATTCAATCTCACCAGTACCAAAAACTTTCAAAATAAGAGCTACCAATAAATGGGTTACGTTCGCATCTATAATGGAAGGAAGAGCCTTTTTAAATCCAAGATCAATTGATCCAGGCACGTCAACCCCTCTATATTGTTCCTCACGAATCCTTTCAAATATTAATATGTTAGCATCAACCGCCGTGCCAATTGTAAGAACAATACCTGCAATACCAGCAAGTGTCAATACCGCACCGAAAGAGGCAAGACAACCGAAAATAAAAACAACGTTCGTTGCCAAGGCAATATTTGCTGCAATACCTGCTTTATTGTAATAGAGATACATATAAATTAAAACTGCAAGGAACGCAAAAGCAAATGAAACCAAACCAGCTTTAGAATTCTCTGCACCAATCGTTGGACCAACTTTCGTTTGTTCCTTAATTACGCAAGGGGCAGGAAGTGCACCACCATTCAATAAGCCAGCAAGATCTTTTGCCTCATCGATAGCAAATGATCCAGAGATTTGGGTGTTTCCACCAGTGATGGCATTTATAACTCTTGGAGCACTATAAACGACATCATCCATTGTAATTGCTACAATTTTATTTACGTTTTCAGCTGTCATTTCGGCCCATTTATCGGAACCTTCTTCAGTCATCGTAAGATCAACAGTAATTTTCCCTGATTGATCATCGTAACCTGTTCTTGCATTTTTGATATCCTTACCCCCTACTTTTGATTTTCCTGTTTCAGGGACACGAATTGCGTACAATACATAAGCCTGTTCTTTAGATTTCTCAGACACATCTTCAAGATCCGCTGACCACATGAATTTCACATCCTGAGGAAAAACGCCTAATACATCTTCTCTTTTCAAAATTGCATCCACAGCTGATTTATTTTCTGCAGCAACATATCCCATGGCATAATCACCAGCTGGTTTGACAAAATCAGTTAATCCTTTCTGAGACCCTCCAAGACTTGCAAGTGACTCTAAAGGTTTTGTTTTAGTTGTGTCAGTAGAATCTTTGACAGCCATATCTAACTCTTCAACTTTAACTTCTTTGGTTTTAGAAACCATTGTTGCTTGTTGCCATTGAGATCCAATTTCACTCGGGAAATAAGTCTCGTAGAATTGGAGATTCGCAGTAGACTGTAATTTACTCGCAACAGTAGCTTCATCTTGAACTCCCGGAAGCTCAATGTAAAGCCTGTTATTTACCCTATCTCGCTGGATATTAGGCTGAGCAACACCAAACTGGTTGATACGCTTACTCATGATTTGCTCCACACCATCCATAGAGGAAGAAACAATTTTACGAAGAAAATCTTCGACGTCATCGTCTGAAGAATTCATTCCAAGACCTTCCAATTCTGAAGTTGCTAATAAACGAACTACAGGCATTTGGTTTGCCTTTTTATTCTCACTAATAAATAATGAAATGAAATCTCCTCCAGTATTTGTATAAATACTCAATGCTCTTTGATACGGCTTCTTGAATTGAAGATCACGAGAATTTCTTGCATAGTTTTTCACCAATTCAGGTATAGAAATTTCAAGTGTTACACTCATTCCTCCAACTAAATCAAGACCAAATGCTAAACTTCTTTTCTTTGTTTCAGCGAAAGTTGAACCAAAAACTGGATACACTTTGTTCTCTGCCTTCTCCTTTAAAATTTGATTTATAAAAGCAGATTTTGCCAAAGCTTCTGCCTCTGGCTGAGAGAAATCAACAGTTGTGTTGTTGGGTAGATACCCTATATTATTGTTCTTTGCTGCATCTAGTTTTAAAGCGGCTACGCGCTCCGAAGCCTCTTTTTCAGACTTTTCCTCGACTGAACTAGAAACCCAAGTAAAAGAGAGTTGATATACACATACGGCAGACAACAATATTGTTAAAAACCAAAAAAAACCTTTATTACGCATGTTCGCAAATCTGTTAGTTATCACTTAAAGCGCGCAAATATAGAATTTACGAATGGTAAAATCAATAAACTTCAATGAGTATTTCCTAAGTTTATCAACAACTTAAAATAGATTTAAATTGTAATTAGAATATTAACCTTCCAACGGAGCTGATAAAGAAGCGAATTCAATCAATTTTTCAGCAAAATTATCCCAATTATATTTTCCGCTATTTGCAAGAATAGATTCTTTGAAGGCAATGTATTGCCATTCATTAAAATAAGTTGTAATCGCTTTGGCAAGTAGCTCAGCATTGTCCGGTTGAACTACTTTTCCCATATCTTGGATTGTTTCTTTCAATCCTCCAACATCTGTTGCAATGACTGGCACGCCGAAATAAAAAGAAGTGGCAGTTACTCCAGACTGTGTCGCAGATCGATAAGGCAATACACTCACATCAGCAGCAGAAAAATACAAGTGCACCTCATCATCAGGAATAAACTTGTCGACAATTTTTACTCTACTCATTATTTCAGGATCTAAAATCAGGTTGGTATAGGCACTCTTGTTAGTGTAGAACTCACCTGCAATGAGCAATGTGTATGAATCATCGAGCAAATTAAACCCCTCAAGTAAAAGATCAAGACCTTTGTAATCCCTAATTAGACCAAAGAACAAGAGAACTTTCTTAGTTGAATCCAATCCTAACTTTTCACAAGCTTTTTCCCTATCAATTTTATCTAAGAACTGATCATACCACGGATGTTCAAGTCGCATGCAAGAAGCATTTGGCCGCAGAGATAAAAGATCTTCTTTTACCTTATCAGACATTACTACGAAAGCATCAAAATTTCGAACGAATAATTTATTTAGATATCGATCGAAAAAGCGCTGTTCATGCGGCACTAAATTATGTATAATCGCAATGCGCTTGGTTTTCGATTTCAGTCCGCGTGAGCAAAAAATTAGAAATACTGAAAAAATAGACATCCAGTAATTTGCAATGAATACATCAGCTTTTACTGACTTCAACTTACTTCTAGCTCCAAAATAACTGAAAGGATTAAATGTACTTACAATTCGCTGTGCCCTCCCTTCTAAATCATGATTTACAGTTGTAACAAACTGACTTGACCCAGGAAACAGAAAATTAGGATATTGTTTTTTGAATGTAAAAACAGCTACTTCATTTTTTTTATCAAGTGATTTCACTAATCGCTCATTGAACTGGGCAATTCCTCCACGAAAAGGATAATAAGCGGAAAAAATTGAGATTTTCATTCGAAAGAGATCCAGAGTCTACTGAAAACCATAACCGATACAATTGTAAAATAGTTCATCCCCAGACTTTACATTCAATGTATCAAAACCGATGATGACTAAATTTTTATAATATTTCTGAACCAATCCAATATTATTTGCGTATACCTCGTATTTGCGTCGATAATCAATCAATGAGAAAAAATCTTCTTGTTCAACAACCAAAGTACTATCAAAAGTTTCGCCGTTAATTGTTTGTTTCAGATGAATATCCTCTTTGAGCCAGGTGAGAATTTTCGGTTTGTTTTGGTCGCTGTTAT
>CAMATR010000229.1 GCA_945861175.1 Chitinophaga pinensis
ACAAAACGGGCAAAAGGCACCGTTAAATCGTACCGCAAAGCCTTTTCTGATAAACTATTCGCAAACCGCGGTAAGTTATCCTGAGATAAAGACTCTAAATCAGCTTTTCGCATCTTTTCGCCTGAATTCAATATACGAAAAATCAAACGATCTCCTTCTTCACCATATTTGCCCATAAGAGTAGATGAAAGCTCAAAAGATGGTGTTTCAATAGGAGAAAAACCATATTTTTTGAAAGAAGACTTAATCGTTTCAAAAATATAGGTTCTTCTAGCAACCTCTTTTGGAAGAAAATCTCTCGTTCCTTTAGGAATAGACGGTTTCTGCGACATCTTAAAATGAATTTTGGGCAAATTTAGGTTTTTTAAACACTTACCGCCCTATGGAATAGCTGTAGAATTAAAATTTCGTGTCCTTTCCCAACCAACGAAGCACATTATCATGCCAAACTGCATCCGCTTCAGTTTGCGTAAGTATTTCCGCCTCAACAGCAAAATCTATTACACGCCCTGGGTAAGACCGTGCAACACCCTCCATTTCTCCTAAAGGGTAAGGGTCATCTAATCCAGCAAGTATCTGGGTTGAACCAGCTCTTGTTTTAATGATTTGTAAGGTATGGGCATCATGTACAAGTGTGTCAAAATATAAATTTGGATGTCCAAGAGACATCCTTGGATCAGTTGTACCCTCAAATAAATCAGGTCTTCCATCCCAGCCTTGCAAACGGCGTCCATAATTTGCTTGACCAAGCATACAGCCATGAGCAAAACACGTTCTAACATTAGGAAATTTATTTAGCAAATCTTTCAAGGTGAACAAATGCAAGGTATCTGCCGTTTGGGCCATCATCCAAACCAAATGAAAGCGCCAATAAACATCTTTCAATTTGACCATTTTTTCACCGTCATAGGGATGAATCTCTAACGCAAGCTTGTATTTATTAGCTAGTTCAAAAATAGGAAGGACAGTATCATCGGCTATGGAAAGCCATTCATCATCTTTATTTAGAAAGTGTGTTGGCAGACAAAGTAATGACATATCAAGTTTTTCAACACATCGCTCGATTTCAGCCAAAGCGTCATCCATATATAGCGGCTGAACAACAAAACCGCAGGTGAATTTATCAGGACGACGTTGCTGAATGCTCGCATTGAAATCATTTTGCCATCTAATCGCATCGAATGCATCCTGCCTCGCCCAACCGTTGCAATAAATCTGAGAAAGATTAAGCATCACACCATGATCAATCCCATAATGATCCATCCATTCTAATTTCTCATTAAAAAAAAAGCTAGGATCTGTAATTGGGCGAGACCAATCATCTTGACGCATGAATTTCTTGTCATCATCAATCCAGAAGAGCCTTTTGTCCTTCATGAACCTAGGAATTTCATTTGGCTCAGGAAGTAAGTGCCCGTGTCCGTTTATTTTTAGCTTTTTCATTATAAATGACTCGAAAAAATATTGATGTTAAGCAAAATTAAGTAAATGCAGCATTTAGACTCAATCGAACTGATTGCGATGCTATAATTTCACATTTTCACATGAAATCGTCTAAATTAAGTTTAAAAGAAACTTATTCAAACAACGAATCTACAAATTCGTGTTTATTGAAAAGCTGAAGGTCATTCATACCCTCTCCGACCCCGATGTATTTTACGGGAATCTTCATTTGGTCAGAAATCCCAATCACCACTCCGCCTTTCGCTGTGCCGTCAAGTTTCGTGATTGCCAGTGCGTTGATATCTGTAGCCAATGAAAATTGTTTGGCTTGTTCGTATGCATTTTGACCTGTAGAACCGTCCAGAACAAGCAAAATTTCATGCGGTGCACTTGGAACAACCTTTTCCATGACACGTTTAATTTTACTTAATTCGTTCATTAAATTAACCTTATTATGAAGACGCCCTGCAGTATCAATGATTACCACATCAGCGTTTTGAGATTTTGCAGATTGCAAGGTATCAAAAGCAACGGAAGCTGGATCGGCACCCATACCTTGCTGTACAATCGGAACACCTGCGCGCTCCGCCCAAATTATCAACTGATCAACAGCTGCCGCCCTAAATGTATCTGCAGCGCCTAAAACAACTTTTTTGCCCGCACTTTTAAATTGATGAGCCAATTTTCCGATGGTCGTTGTTTTACCAACACCATTTACGCCCACCACCATAATAACATATGGCCCGTCGGCAGGTTTTTCAAATTCGATTGAACCCGTTTCACCTGAATTATTTTCTTCAAGTAAGGCTGCAATCTCCTCTTTTAAAATCGTATTCAACTCGTTTGTCCCCAAAACTTTATCTCTGGATACACGTGTCTCAATTCTGTTAATTATTTTCAATGTTGTTTCTACTCCGACATCAGAAGTAATCAATACCTCTTCAAGGTTATCCAAAACCTCATCATCCACCTTTGATTTCCCAACGATGGTGCGTGCCAATTTACTTAGAAAACTTTGTTTAGTTTTCTCAAGTCCCTTGTCAAGAGTCTCTTTTTTTTCCTTTGAAAATAAACCAAAAAATGCCATTGTAAAAAAATAAGAAAAGCCTCCTTAAAAGGAAGCTTTACAATATTTAGAATAAGCTTATAATTAGCTCTTCGTGAACCAATCTTTCACTTTGTCGTTGTGAACGATTTCTTGCTTGAAGGAATATGATCCAGTCTTTTCTGACTTTATCATTTTGATAACTTTCGTGTGCTCTTTTCCTCCACCTTTCTGTAATGACGCTACTACTTTCTTTGCCATGACTCAAATTTATTTAATCTCCTTGTGAACCGTCATACGCTTCAATATCGGATTGAATTTTTTAATTTCCATTCTATCAGGTGTATTCTTTCTGTTCTTCGTTGTAATATAACGAGAAGTTCCAGCCATTCCTGAATCTTTGTGCTCAGTGCACTCCAGAATCACTTGAATTCTGTTTCCTTTTGCTTTCTTAGCCATTTCTATACTTTTTAAAGTCTACCGTTTCCCAACGGGTAGAACAAGGATTATTTCAAATAACCTTTCTCGCGTGCCTCTTTAATGCAAGCAGAAATTCCTTTCTTGTTTATCGTTCTAAGCGCAGATGTAGAAATCTTCAATGTAATGAAGCAATCTTCCTCTGGAAGGTAGAACTTTTTTGAAACCAAATTCGGGTAAAATTTGCGTTTTGTTTTGCGGTTGGAGTGAGATACGTTGTTCCCTACCATTACCGACTTACCCGTAAGTTGACAAACTCGTGACATCTTTAGTTGTATTTATCCTTATTCTAAATGGGGTGCAAAGAAAGTATAATTTTAGTTAATGAACAAGATTTTCTTACTTTTTTTCACTAGAAATATTTAAAATGTTGCATCGCAGCAAATTTAGCGATGATAAAACTGTCATCTGAATATTACGCTCTCGGTTATCGCCAAATTGAAACAACTTGGAAAAAACCTGATTATCAGATGCTACTGCTACCCAAACAGTCCCAACTGGTTTTCTCTCACTTCCTCCGCCCGGCCCGGCTATTCCGGAAGTCGCTAGGCAATAATCCACCCCCAATTTTTCTCTTCCATTCGCAGCCATCTGCTCAACAACCTGAGAACTCACTGCACCATACTTTTCAATATCAATTTCTTTCACACCGGCAACATGTCTTTTAAGCTCGTTGCTATAGGTTAAAAAACTTCCTCTGAAATAATCTGATGAACCAGGAATTGTTATTAAGCTGTGCGCCAAAGCCCCTCCCGTGCAGCTCTCAACTGTACCAACAGTCTTTCCTGATTCTTTTAGAAGACGACCAACCACAGAAACAAGTGATTCATCCTGATCGCCATACAGATAGTGTGGAAAACGAACCCTCAATTCTTCAAACAAATCCTGAATTTCCTTATATCTAGACTCACCTTCATAAGATGTTAAACGCAATTTCACCATTCCGGGGGATGGTAAATAAGCCAAACCAAAACCCAAATCCCTTGCTCTATTTTCCCAATCTTGAATTAGATCTGCTAAAAATGACTCGCCAATACCTTGCGTTTGAACAGTATAGTGATATAAAGCTTTAAATTCGAAGCGTTCTATTAAACGAGGGAAAACTTGCTCTATCATTATTCCCTTCATTTCGTATGGCACTCCGGGCATACTAATCAAAATTTTTCCTTTTTTCTCAAACCACATACCTGCAGCAGTGCCATTTTTATTTTCCAGTATAGTACATGCAACTGGTAATTCAGCTTGTCGAATATTGCTATCCAACATTGGCCTATTGCGACTTGCAAAAAATTGCTCGATTTGATAT
>CAMATR010000230.1 GCA_945861175.1 Chitinophaga pinensis
AGAAATCCCACTGGAACTGGCAATGAGCTCCCTGTTTGGCAGCCATTGCAAGATAAAGCAGACGCTTTTTATTCACCTGTTTACACTGTATCAAGTGCATTTTCATTCAATGGAAATGATGCTGTAGCTTTAGCCAAAGGAAATATCAATGATCCTGCTAATGCAGTTCTTTACGATATCGTTGGGAAAATTGGTGAAGACCCAGGAGATTCTTGGACTACAGGTGCACCTAGTTACACGCCAACTGATGGTGGAGCTTATATCACAAAAGATATGTCTTTAATTCGAAAAGAAACAGTATTGAAAGGTGTTACAACTCCAATAATTATTGTATTCAACGCCTTAGCTGAATACGATTCAATTATTGCTCCTTTTAAAGATGGGACAGGAACAATTATTGGTGATTGGTCAACCTTAGGAGTTCATACATGTAACTGTGCCCCAGCTGGAATTAATGAAGTACAATCTAAAACTATAAGTATTTTCCCTAATCCTACATCTCAATCATTTACAATCAATAATATAGAAAACATTGTATCTATTGATATTATAAATGCTTTAGGCCAAAATGTTTATAAATTCGAAAATAATTCAAAAACATTCGTCAAAATAGATTTGTCTTCGAACAGTGGGATTTATTTTGTTAAGATGTTAGATAATTCTGGTAATATAATTACGAAAAAAGTAATAGTTAAATAAGATAATCAAAGATTTTTTAAATGGAGGTCATATTTTTTTGACCTCTTTTTTTGACTCAGAATTATGAAAATATATATAGGTATTTTTTTCTTATTACTAAGTTTCACTTTTGTAGCCCAAACAGCTACAGTTATTGGAAAAGTGACAGATAATTCCACAAAACAACCAGTTGTCGGTGCAAAAATCATCTTTTCTCAAGATTTGAAAGCTCTAACAGATTTTGATGGGAACTACACGATCAAAAATGTTCCTTTTGGAGAGTACAATGTTGCAATTACGATGATTTCTTTTGAACCAACCAACATGGTAGTTGTTGTAAACAAAGAAAATTTTCAGAACGATATAATTATTGGTGTTAATCGGGTATTGGAAGAGGTTAACGTCATCGCAAGTTTAGCGAAAGATAGAAAAACACCTGTAGCTGTTTCTACTCTATCTAAAAAAGAAATAGTGGAAGAATTAGGTTCACAAGATCTACCAATGATATTAAACTCAAAACCAGGTGTTCATGCAACTCAACAAGGTGGAGGAGATGGAGATTCGCGTATTTCTATTCGTGGATTTGATCAAAGAAATATTGGAGTAATGATTGATGGGGTTCCTGTAAATGACATGGAAAATGGCGCTGTATATTGGTCGAACTGGTTTGGACTTGATGCGATAACTCAGCAAATTCAAGTTCAAAGAGGTTTAGGTGCTACTAAATTAGCGATGCCGTCAGTTGGAGGCACTATGAATATTATTACAGACAATACAGGTGGTAAACGCGAAATTCAAGTCAAACAAGAATACGGTTCCGGTGATTTTTTACGAACATCTTTATCGTACAAATCGGGAACATTAAAAAGTGGTTGGGGTTTGCTCTTTAGTGGTTCATACAAACAAGGCAATGGATGGGTTGATGGATTGAATACGCAGGGTGGATTCTATTACTTGAAAGTCCAGAAAAAAATTAATAATCATGTTGTGTCATTTAGTGGTTTCGGCGCTCCTCAGCAGCATGGTCAAAGATCGTACAGTCAAAAAACTGAATTTTGGAGTGCGGATTATGCCACCCGTCTTGGCGTTACAAATCAAGATACAGTTAACGCTGACTATGGAACTCGATTTAACCCACATTGGGGTTATATTACTGATGAAAATGGTAATAAAGTCCAAAAAAATGAACGAATTAACTATTATCATAAACCTCAATTAACGTTAAAAGATTTTTGGCAAATAAATGACAAATTATCTTGGACAAATTTAGCATATATGTCTATCGGTAGAGGTGGTGGAGTTCGTTATTTTGGATCAGCTTCAACAATAATAAGAGATAATGAAGGATTAATTGATTGGGATCGTATTGAATATAACAATCAATATAAAACACTTTTTGGAACAGTTTATTCAACAGCAGATGCTGCATATGACCCTGTACTTTTGAAATCATCTCAGATTTTATCTGCATCAGTGAATAATCATTTTTGGGTCGGAGGATTGTCACAATTTGATTACAAAATGAATGATAAGGTTAACCTGTCTGTAGGACTTGATTACCGTTATTATAAAGGAGAGCATTATACAGAACTAAATGATTTATTGGGGGGCGACTATTTTGTTTCTGCTGCAGATAACAATTCTGCAACTTCAATGAAAGTCGTTGGAGATAAATTTGCTGATGCCGCGAAACCATTCCAGAATCATAGAGATGGATTGGTTCAGTGGATTGGTTCGTTTTTCCAGGCTGAATATTCAACGTCTAGAATTTCAGCGTTCATTAATGTTTCAGGAGTTGAAAATGGTTATAAAGGAATTGATTATTTCAATAAAAAAAATCTTCAAGTTGGAGATACTTCACTTCAAATAGGATATCAAGACACAATTAACTTCAACGGAACTCAATATACTCGTGATTCAGAAGGATTAGAATACGATAATACAGGTTGGAAATGGTTGACTGGTGGGACTATTAAAACGGGGATGAATTTCAATGTAACTGAAAAGTCAAATGTATTTGTGAATCTTGGATATTTAAGCAGAACTCCGCAATACAGTAATGTAGTTGACAACAACACCAATCAATTTTTTGTTGCAATTGAAAACGAAAAAATATCAGCAATTGAAGTTGGTTATGGATATCGCACTAAGAAATTTAAAGCAAATGTGAATGCTTATTATACCTATTGGCAAAACAAACCGTTTCCTTTCGGTGTAAAAGTCCCAGACCCAACAGACCCAGGTGAGTTTTTACAAGCAAATGTAAATGGAATGGATGCTCTTCATTACGGAATTGAATTTGATGGTATTTATTACCTTTCTGAAAAAATCACTTTAGACTTTATGTCAAGTATTGGGAATTGGACATGGAATTCATCCGAAACAATCGACGTTTTGGGTACTTTATATCAATTCGATGCAAAGGGAGTTCATATTGGAAATTCTGCGCAATCTACTTATGGTTCGGGAATTCGTTGGCAATTTGTTAAAAATGGATATGTTAAATTTAAATACAACTATTTTGATAGATATTATAGTGATTTTGATCCGTTTAGTTTAACAGGGGCAAGTGGCGGTACTGAATCATGGCAAATACCTTCTTATGGAATGTTGAGTTTGTCTGCAGGATATAATTTCAAATTTGACAAAAGTAAATTATTCATAAGAGGAAATGTATTTAACCTGTTGAATTCACTTTATATTTCTGACGCTCGGACAAATTCATTCGGTACAGACTTCACTATTAACTCCGCTGGGGTGTTTGTTGGACAGGGTAGAACTTTTAATATTTCGTTAGGATTTCAATTTCAATAACGATCAATTTGTAATTTAACCAAATGCAAAATAAAATGAGGATAACAATTTGTTTAATGTGCACAACAGTTTTGTTGGCTCTAAATGGTTTTACCCAGGCGGTATTGCCTTCTAGTTGGAGTTTTACAACAGTTTCATTGCCGGCAGGTTGGACAGAATCAGAAGTAAATTTTTATACGGCATCTGGAAATACTCCTCCAGCAAAGAAATTTGATTCAACAGGAGATAATTTGGTCATTAATTTTTCGAGTAATCCTGGAATTTTGAGTTATTACTTGACAGGGAATTCTTTCTCTGGTGGAACGTTTACAGTTGAAGAATCTGATTTAGGAACAGTTTGGACAACTTTACATTCACATGTTTCTCCTCCAAATGCTTCTTATACTTTATTTACAGATGTCCCTCAAATGACAACGAGATTTATTCGTTTCATTTATACGAATAAAGTTTCTGGAAATATTGGCATAGATGATGTAAATATCGCCGTTGGTGCTGCTGGAACGACACAAGAAATTAATGTCAAACAAGGTGCTTCTTCAATTGTTTCTGGGGGAACTCAACTCGTGAATTCACCTGTTGCAACGTTGACTCCAACAATATTTATAATTGAAAATCTTGGTACAGTAGACGCATTGAATGTTGCTTCTGCAACTTTATCAGGGACTAACGCTGCTGATTTCTCTATTGCGTCTTTTCCTGCAACTGTTAATGCTGAATCAACAGGAAATTTAGTTTTGAACTTTACTCCCATGGTTGCTGGAACAAGGTCTGCTATT
>CAMATR010000231.1 GCA_945861175.1 Chitinophaga pinensis
TGTTCAGCATTTCATCCGCTTCATCCAATACGACGTACTCAACATCTGCCAAAGAAATGGCTCTTCTGTTGATTAAATCCATTAAACGTCCTGGTGTTGCTACAATGATTGATGCACCTCTTTTGATATCGGTCATCTGTTTTCTGATATCGGCCCCACCATAAACAGCAACTACAGTTACTTTTAAATGTTTGGAATACGTTTCCAGATCTTTTGCAATTTGCAAGCAGAGTTCACGCGTTGGGCATATTACCAAGCCTTGCGGCGTCTTTGCATGATTTTCAATGTTGTTAATTAATGGTAGACCAAACGCTGCGGTCTTACCTGTTCCTGTTTGAGCTAGACCAACAAAATCGCTATTCTCACCTAATAAGTATGGAATTGCTTTTTCTTGGATCGGAGTAGGTGCTTCAAACCCCAGTTCTTTTATCGACTTCAGCACCTCACTCTTTAGCCCGAGTTCCTCAAATGTCATCTATATATTATAAAATTGGGTGCAAATGTACGACCTTTTTTCGTATGAAACTGATATAAGAATTATGAAGTGTGTATTATCTTCTTGTTACGCCTCAAATTTTGATGGGTTTATTGAGTCTTTTGAAGGTGATAAATCATCCGGGGATGTCGGATGCTGTTCGATTAGCTGCTCATCTGTCTGTTCAGGAATGATAGCATCTAATGAACTTGGTGATGCCGTATTTTTAATCGGTTCAAACTTGACCGTTGACTGTAATTCATCTGCTACTTGATCCATGGGTTGAGTAATTTCACGAGCCGAGTCTTCAATTAGGTGTTCGAACTTCATATCTTTTTTGATATCCAATCCGGATTTACGAATTTCGTCTTTAATATCATTTGAAGCTTCCTTAATCTGACGTATTGTTCTGCCAAAAGTTTGAGCGATTCCGGGGATGCTTTTTGAACCAAAAAACATCAAAATAAAGGCTAATATTACGAGCACCTCAGAACCGGAAATATCGTTAAAAAAAAGTATCATTACTATATTTTCGAGTCCAAAGTTAATAAATTATCAGGCTATTCATTTTTTAGAAAAAAACTTATTTAAGGTTTGCATATTATCCATAATACTTCACTCAATCATTTAGGGAAAATTACATTGGCAATTTTGCACGCGTCAAAGAAGTCAAACGAATCATTTCCATATTTCTCTCAATCTATAGTTCATGGAAAAGAGCAAGACACTCAAAGAAAACATCACTTATTTAATACAACAATTTTAATTGAAGCCTCTTCCAAACGTTCTAACAAAAACTTTGCAGATCACGTCATGGAAAGATCAGAATTAAAACGCCTTCTAATAACGTTGTGTTTTTAATCAAATTCTGTCTTTAGTTTATTTGATTCATCCTCAAGAAGAGCATCTAAGTCAATGTTGACTCCTTTTGAAGCATGAACTTTAGCCAGTTCCAAACCAAACTCACTAGATGCCAAAATAATCAAAAACACATTTTTCATTTTGTGATTATTTTTTAACTGCATCCCAAGCCACTTCAAAAAGCCCATTTCGGAAGCTGAAATCTTCTTGTAATTCACTATTCAACTGAAGATAATCGACGGTAGTTTGAACCAACTTCATCATTATTTGAAACAATAAAAATGGTTGAATAGTTTTAAAAACTCCTTGGTCTAATCCTTTTTCCATCAATTCGATAGTCAATTGGGTATGCCTGTGAGCCATTTCTGTTTCAGTGCGGTAGTATGGTGAAGACTCAAATTGAAGCATAAAATTGTAATCTTCTGGATTTTCAGCATACCATTCTACTGCTGCTAACCAAAGTGTGTAGATACTCTCTTTCAAGGTGGCACCCTTATAAACTTGACTCAAGGAGTAATCAAAAAGGCGATCTTTAACATCAAAATACATAGCTTTAATAAGATGTTCTTTAGTCGGGAAATAGTGAAAAAGAATACCATTACTTACTTCTGCCTGCTTGGCTATCTTCGCCGTGGGAGTGCCATAAAAACCATTTTTCGCAAAGAGTTTTCGCGCTGTTGCCATCAAAAGGTTTTTCTTGCTCATTGTCCTTATTTTGAACAAATATAGTATTTTACAGACTGATTAGTCGATCTTTGACTTAATATCCCGCTTTTTCTTTCGGAAAGCAATTTAGTGTCCCAGTTGCTTTTGCAACAAGTTCATTGTTTTGATTATGAATTACAGCCTCCATAAATACTATACGGTTTCCCTTTTGCAGAATCTTGGAATGAGCAATTAATAAATCTCCTTCAACGGCTGGACGGAAGAATGAAGCTTTCATTTCAACTGTAGACACAACTTTTTCATCTTCACATACTGCACTTAATGCCCCAACACCTATTGTCGCATCCAACAAACCAGAAATGACACCTCCATGCGCTGCAAAAGGAGTAGCAAGGTGTTTCTTACCAATTTCAAGATGATATTCAACAATTCCAGGCTCTAGAATTGAAAATTGCATCCCAAGTAGTTCACCAAAGCGATTGTTTAGAATGTAATTCGTAATTAATGATTTGTTATTCAATTCCATTTATTGCGAGAAGTAATATGAAATTACAGATTAAATATTTAATGTTGATTGAAAGGCCTAATACTAACTAAAATACTCCATTAAGAATAAATATTGAGGCAATTTATTCAATACTCAGCAAACATTTTTGAAGAGGCCCTTCGCGCGCTCAATCACATTAATTGCCATTTTGTGTTCGGTTGGCTATTTGCATATTATTTCTGCTCCATTCACTCCAAGATCCTACGTATAATTTTGGGATTTCCATTTCAGCATAGTCCAATGCCAATAAAGTATGACAAGCTGTTACACCGGAACCGCAATGGACTACTATGTTTTGTGCTTTTATATCTCCGAAAAATACTTGGTATTTTTTCCTTAACTCATCCGGTTTAATGAATAAGTTACTTTCATTTAAATTTTCTTTGAATGGAATATTTATGGCGCCTGGGATGTGTCCTGCAATTAAATCAATAAGTTCCATTTCTCCGTCGTATCGTTCTTGGTCGCGCACGTCAACTACTAAATAATTAGGATCTTGTGATATGTTTGCTACTTCATTCATTTTGATTATTGATAAATGCCATTTATCAACTTTATAGTCCTCAGAAGCTTTCTTTATTATTTCTTGGCGAGAACTTAAAGGGAAATTTTTGGTCTTTGCGTGACTTAGGCCCCCATTTAAAACTTGAACTTTTTCGTGTCCAACTGATTTAAGCATCCACCAAAATCTCGCAGAAGCATTTGAACCGCTTTGATCATCGTAAATGACTATATGTTTGTCTTTTGAAATCCCCAAGTTGGTTAAAGTTGTTGCAAAGTTTTCTATTTTAGGTAATGGATGTCTACCACCATCTGAAAAGTCACTCTTTATATCTGACAATTGAACATTAAGATCAATAAAATATGCTCCTTCTATATGTTCTGTATCAAATTCTACTGAAGAGTTTTTACTATTTCTAGCATCAAAAATCATTACGTCTGGGCTCTTGTATATTTGAAGTAACTCTTCAACCTCAATGATTGGTGATAGCTTCATAATTCTATTGTTTTTTTTTGTTTAATCCGTTTTATTGAAGAAAACATATAACTTGTTAACAGCAATAATACTACTCCCCAACAAATCCCTAATTATTTAAAATTCAAATAATTTTCAAAACTAATCCTTCTTAGTGAATAGAATTAGACAATTTAACGGATAAACGATTTATTTTTGTACCATGTTTTTTATTTTATCTAAAGCTTTTCTATTCTTGCTGTCGCCATTTAATTGGTTTGTTACTGCCGTAGGACTGCACTTTTTTTGGCCGAAAGAGGTTTGGAGAAAAAGATTTAAATGGATAGCAATTATTCTATTTTTATTTTTTACAAACTCAAGTATACTAGGAGAATTGTTTCGGATCTGGGAGATTCCAGGTAAAAAGATCAAAGACGTAAAGGAATACGATGTTGGCATAGTCCTTACCGGTATGGCGGAATTTAACACAGACCTTGATGTATTGAGTATTCGAAGAGGTGGTGATCGTATTTGGCAAGCATTGACTCTATATCACAAAGGAAAAATAAAAAAAATCATGATTTCTGGTGACAATGGTTATGTCACAGACCGCGGCTTGCATGAAGCAACTCAAATGAAGGCTGTTTTAGTATCCTGGGGAATACCTAAAGGTGATATCATTACTGAAGATGTCTCAAGAAATACGCATGAAAATGCTGTAGAATCGAAAAAAATCTTAGATAAA
>CAMATR010000232.1 GCA_945861175.1 Chitinophaga pinensis
GAGAACAAAGATTTGTCATTGGTTCATAGCATGATTCCATTAGGTTCTTGCACCATGAAATTGAATGCAGCGAGTGAATTGATGCCAATTACCAATCCTCAATTTGCAAATATGCACCCTTTTGCCCCTGTTGATCAAGCAGAAGGTTATCATGAAATGTTCCGCCAATTAGCAAAAGATTTGTGCGAATGCACGGGCTTTGCAGCTATGTCTTTGCAGCCAAATTCTGGAGCACAAGGTGAATATGCTGGTTTAATGGTTATCAAGGCGTATCATGAAGCAAACGGAGACTTTCAACGTAAAAAAATGATCATTCCTTCCTCTGCGCATGGAACAAATCCAGCTTCAGCAGTTATGGCTGGAATGGAAGTGGTAGTAACGGGTTGTGATGAAAACGGAAACATTGATATTGATGAATTGAGAAAAGTTGCTAATGAACTTGGCAATACATTATCTGGATTAATGGTAACCTACCCATCAACACACGGTGTTTATGAGGAAGGAATACGTGAAATAACTGCTATCATTCATGAGAATGGTGGTCAAGTTTATATGGATGGTGCAAATATGAATGCCCAAGTTGGATTGACAAATCCTGGAAACATTGGAGCAGATGTATGTCACTTGAATTTACACAAAACATTTGCTATTCCACACGGTGGTGGTGGGCCAGGAATGGGGCCCATTGGTGTTGCAGCACATTTAGCACCATTTATTCCGGGAAGTCCAATAATGAAATCCGCAGGTGGAGAGAAGGCCATTCATGCTATTTCATCAGCACCCTATGGAAGTGCGCTGATTCTAATTATTTCATACGGATATATCAAGATGCTTGGAGCGAAAGGATTGCGCGAATCAACGGAAATAGCTATTCTGAATGCTAACTACATTGCAGCTGAGTTGAAAGGTCATTACGATATTCTTTACACTGGTAAAAATGGAACTGTCGCTCATGAATTGATTTTAGATTGTCGTGAAATAAAGAAAACATCCGACGTCGAAGTTGCAGATATCGCAAAACGATTAATTGATTATGGTTTCCATGCGCCAACTGTATCATTCCCGGTTGCTGGTACACTTATGATCGAACCAACTGAATCAGAAGATAAAGATGAATTGGATCGTTTCATTATAGCGATGAAAACCATAAGAAAAGAGATTGCTGAAATCGAAAATGGTCATGCTGATAAAGAGAATAATCTTTTGAAAAATGCACCTCATACAGCAGATTGCATTATCAATAAAAACTGGAATTACCCATACTCTCCTCAGGAAGCAGCTTATCCTGCAGCCTATTTGAAAGAATTCAAATATTGGGTACCTGTAAGAAGAGTAGACAATGCGTTTGGAGATAGAAATCTTGTTTGTTCTTGCCCAAGTGTTGAGAGCTACAAAGATGTCGTAGCGCAATAGATGAAAAAAATGCTTGAAAAAATCCGCTGAAAATTTAGCGGATTTTTTTATTTAACAACTAAACTGATTACACCTAAATATTTAGAAATAAAGAGAATCAATTAGTTAAAATACCAATTCTAATCTTGTGCCATTACCAGGTTCGCTTTCGAAGCTTATTTGAGCATTGATCATCCTCGCGCGGCGATGAATATTTGAGATACCAAATCCTTTTATAGTCTTTTTTTGGTCGAAACCAATCCCATCATCATAAATTATTAGTTGGCTTTTTTGTCTTTTAGATTTAATCTCACAAACAATTTTTTCACATTGGGAATATTTTTTAGCGTTTGAAACAAATTCCTGAACAATCCTAAAAATATTGTAATCAATTTCATTAGAAATCTTCTTAACATTACCCTGAGTTGCTTTGAACTCAAATTTTATATTATGCGAAAGTTCATTGTTTTTAGCAAAAAAAACATCTATACCATGAAGTAGCCCTTTTTCTAATTCAGGCGGAGCCAAGTTGTAACAAATTGATTTCATGACGAATAGACTATCTGTAGTTATATTTTTACAGATTTCGACACCATTTGAATTGTCAATATTTGATAGATGTAAATTTAATGCCACTAAGTTTTGACCTAGTCCATCATGAAGCTCCATTGACATTCTATGTCTTTCATCATCAAGTGCTTCGTGGATTAACTTTTCTTTTTCTAAGGATTCAATTTTCTCATTGTGAATATCCTCAATGCAGGCTAACCAAAAATTCTTATCAATTGAGGGATAAAATTTACCATACATCAAACGATACCAATGCGTTTTGTCTTTAAAAACCATCCTGAATTCAAACATTGAGGATTCATTTTTTGTTCTGAGATTACTTAACCTCTCTACAAAATCCGCTACATCATCCTGATGAATATGTTGAAAGAAATAACTCTCTTCCTCCAACACTTTATTAGCATCCAACTCTGGGAAGAAATTTTCAAAATTATCACTTAAAAAACGAATAGAAACCCTTCTGATATTCACAAAATCAAAACCGAAATAAGTAATCGGGATATCGGTAAAATGCTTAAAAATATTTGTAACTGAATTTGTATGTAATTCATCGAAAAGTATTTTCAAGACAAACCCATCGTTAGAGATTGGATTTACAATTAATGACTGTATTTTGGGGCTTCTAAACCCATTGACAATTGTAGCGGTTGACTTTGATAAAAGGTGTTCATAGAATGCAAGTAATCCAGAATCGTTTAAGATTTTTTTTATACTATCTATTACAGGCTGTCCTTTTAAAGATATTGAAGGATTTGTGATATTTAAATTAACTGCAGTATTGTTTAAATAAATAATCTTGAATTCAGAATCGATTAGTATAACGGCACTTTTAAGATCACCAAAAAAGGCGTCAAGCTCATTTTCAGAACCGTTAATTATAGATCCCCTAATTAGAGAGCGCAGAAAATTAGATGTTTCTGTAACAGGTTCAATTTTGTACATTTCAAAAATATAAAAAGAGTGGTTACAGAAAATATAGAATTTATTGGCACAAATTTCTAGATTTAAAATGAACGGATTTTGAACTAAAAAATAAATTATGGTGTCTTTTTATTAAAGCTTATAACAAATTAAGCCGCGAGACTTAGTATTTCTCTCGTGCTTATCTCACAGTCTCTGTTAATTCTAATTTGAATAAAAATAAGTCGAAGGGTTGTGTTTATCATATACTGAAAGCCAAATTATAAAATCGTACATCATTGATTAAAAAATGTGAATTAATGACCGGTTTTTATTAAATTAAGTCTATGAAATTTTTTTTTGTCCTCTTCTTAGCCATTCCAATGCTCGTATTTAGTCAGAATACTATTCAAACAAAGGGTATTTCAATAGATCATGATTTTCAAAATATTTATTCACTTAAACTCGCGGACGACAGCTTACAAACTACTTTCCTAATTTGCATCAAAAAGAATGTTGCAGAACATTACCATCAGACTCATACCGAGAATATTTATGTAATCGAAGGCAAAGCTGATATGAGTATAAATGGAATTGAACAGCGGATTAGAAAAGGAGATTACCTTAACATACCCATGGGAACAAAGCATGCCGTAACCAAAGTGCCTTCAAGAAAACCCCTTAAGGTTCTCTCGATTCAATCCCCACAATTTGATGGAACTGACAGAATCATAATTAAAGAACCAAACTGTGATTTCTAATGAAGAATACCCTAGTTCTTCTTTACAAACTCCTCGAAAGATTTCAGCTCAATAAACTTAATGCCCGACTTTTCCGTAGATGCTTTGTATTTGCCAACTTGCTGATCGTTGATAGTTTTGAAAATCGATTTCCCCTCATTCAGCGCAGTTTGAAGCATCTTTAATGTTTCAAGCTGAGACTGAGACGGCACGCCGTAATAGGAACCAATCGTGCTGTAAAGATCTCCAATTTTTTCACGCAGCTGTTTTTCTCCTGCTCCAACGTAATTATCACCTTTTGTTATCACGAGTACATCCTTCAATTTGTTCAAGTCTGCATTCAGTTTAGTGGCTTGCTTTTTCAAGGCTGCATTTTCTTTTGTGACCTTATTGCTATGAGCCAATAATTCATCTATCTCATAAACCATGTAAGCCAACTCCTCCGTCATAGCATAAAGCGTTTTTACCGTCTCTTGCTGTTTCTTGCGTTCGTCGAGTGTAAAGACTGTTTTTTCAGGGTACTTTAATTCGATCCATGATTCAAATTTTTCTGAACCCTTCGTAATCAAAACTTTATACTTTCCAGCAGCCACTCTTGGCGAAAACATTGATGCCCCATCAATTGTTTTTCCTGAAGCGACT
>CAMATR010000233.1 GCA_945861175.1 Chitinophaga pinensis
GCAAGTGCCTAAGCCCTGGTATCGTTTATTGTACATTCAAGTAATCCTATCAATTATTGGTGGAATATGTTTAGGTCACTACTGGCCTAATATTTCACAGGAATTTAAAGTACTGGGAGATGCATTCATCTCTTTAGTTAAAATGATCATTGCACCTGTAATTTTTATTACTGTATCGACGGGACTTGCATCGATGAATAATCTCAAGACCGTTGGTAGACTTACTGGTAAAGCATTACTCTATTTCATCACGTTTTCAACGCTAGCCTTAATTCTTGGAATGGTTGTAGCGAATCTTGTTCACCCGGGAAATGGAATGAATATTGATCCGGCTTCACTCGACCCGAAAAGTATCAAAGACTATATCGATGCCACAAAAGAACATACGCTGACTAATTTTATTTTAAACATCATCCCCACCTCTCTGATGAGTTCGCTGACAGGAGATAGTATTTTACAAGTCTTATTCGTGGCCATTCTTTTTGGGGTAGGACTATCGCTAACTCGAGAAAAAAGTAAACCAGTTACGGATTTTCTTCACGCACTCTCTCATCCTATTTTTAAGATTGTGGATCTATTGATGAGGCTTGCCCCTATTGGCGCTTTCGGTGCGATGGCATTCACGGTTGGAAAATATGGATTAGCTGTACTTTGGAACCTAGCAGGACTGGTAGCCACTTTTTATCTTACTGCCATCGTTTTTATAGTAGTAATTTTAGGACTGGTAGCACGTTACAATGGCTTCAGTATTTTCAAATTGCTACGTTACATCAAAGAAGAATTATTTCTGGTGTTAGCAACAAGCTCTTCAGAATCTGCTTTACCAAATTTGATGCGAAAACTAGAAAAGATTGGATGTTCCAAACAAGTAGTTGGTCTTGTGGTACCAACAGGCTATTCCTTCAATCTTGACGGAACCAATATTTATATGACCCTGGCTGCATTATTCATCGCACAAGCGTGTAACTTCCCCCTTTCTATCGAGCAACAGATAATGATTTTGTTGATTGCTATGCTTAGTTCAAAAGGTTCGGCTGGAGTAACCGGAGCCGGATTCATTACTCTTGCTGCCACCTTAGCTGTTATCAAAGGTTTTCCTGTACAAGGGATCGCATTGATCCTAGGAGTTGATAAATTCATGTCTGAATGTCGCGCACTGACCAATTTTATTGGGAACGCAGTCGCAACAATAGTCGTTGCTAAATGGGATAACCAATTAGATAAGGAGCAGTTGAGTAGAGAACTTAATAATTAAAAAAGCCCCCTTTCGGAGGCTTTTAATTTAATTTAATTCGTTCAACTTTTTTATAAAATCAATCGCTACATTCTCGATTTCATCTAATAATGGACGGAAATCAGTCTTTGTTTTTGCAGCATTGATTTTTTCTAACATCAGATCTTGGAAATCAGCTGCCTGATCAATAATCTCATCCGCTTTTTCTGTTTTACTGGCATCTAAGGTCTGAATAAAATAACACTCGTCTACGACATCATAAACCATATTATTTAGGTTTTTCTTTAAAAATCTTCTACTTGCCATAATTTTAGTTTTTTTTTTGTAAAAGTATTTAATCTTTTTTTTTAAATAGTTACAATTAAAAAGCACCGTTTTCACGGTGCCTTTGAACTTTATGCTAATGGGGATTCTTCTTTTCTTTCTGGTCTAGGAATTAGCACTTTACGAGATAATTTCCATTTTTTAGTTTTCGGATCTTTTCCTACCACTTTAAATTTCAATACATCACCTTCTTTGCAAACATCTTCCATCTTATCTACTTTCTCCCAAGAGAATTCAGAAATATGTATTAATCCGTCAGTCCCAGGAAGGATCTCAACAAAACAACCGAAATCTTTTACTGACTTCACTTTTCCTTCATACTCTGCGCCTTCTTCAACCTGCGGAGGGAAAGCAATCTGACGGATTCGGCGTGTAGCTTCTTTCATATCATCACTATTGTTCGACATGATTTGAACACGACCTTCACCATTTGATAATTCTTCGATTGTAATTGTTGTATTGGTTTCTTTCTGCATTCCTTGGATAATTTTACCTCCAGGTCCGATAATTGCACCAATCATTTCATTAGGAACATTGAACGCCTCTATTCGAGGAGTTTGCGGTTTAAACTCAGAATTTGGTTTAGCAATCGTTTCAACGATTTTATCCAATATATGAAGACGTCCACCACGAGCTTGCTCCAATGCCTGGATTAGCACTTCGTATGGAAGACCATCGACTTTGATATCCATCTGACAAGCAGTAATACCCTTTGATGTGCCTGTTACTTTAAAGTCCATATCACCCAAGTGATCTTCATCTCCAAGAATATCAGATAAAACTGCAAATTTCCCATCATCTGCAACCAATCCCATTGCTATTCCAGATACAGGTGCTTTGATCTGAACTCCTCCATCCATCAATGCCAATGTTCCAGCACAAACTGTAGCCATTGAAGACGAACCATTGGATTCAAGAATATCTGAAACAATTCGGATAGTGTAAGCATTGTCCTCAGGAAGAACCGGTTTCAATGCTCTCAAAGCTAAATTACCATGTCCAATCTCACGACGAGAAGTTCCACGCAATGGTTTAGCCTCACCCGTTGAGAATGGTGGGAAATTATAATGCAACAAGAATTTCTCTGTTCCATGGAATGTAACACCATCTATCAATTGTTCGTCCATTTTACCGCCTAACGTCAGTGTAGTCAATGATTGGGTTTCACCACGTGTAAATACCGCAGAACCATGAACCATTGGTAAATAATCAACTTCAGACCAGATTGGACGAATTTCGTCAAACTTACGTCCATCAAGACGTTTTCCTTCGTGCAACATTACATAACGAACAGCCTTCTTTTTAACCTCAGAAAAATATGGTGAAATAAATCCTCCAATCGCTGCAAGTTCTTCTTCAGAATAAGCTGCCTTTACTTCAGCTTTAATTGCATCGAACAATTCTGTTCTTTTTGCTTTATTCGCTAATCCCATGCGCGCAACTTCCTTACATTTCTCCATTGCTATCTCGTACACTTTCGCTTTAACTTCAGTGTTGTGTGTTTCGTGGCTGTATTCTCTTTTTGGATTTGCTGTTGCAATCTCTGCACCTAAATCTAACTGAAACTGACATTGTTCTTTAATCGCTGCGTGTGCTATCTTGATCGCTTCAACCATTTCCAATTCAGAAATTTCTTTGAACTCACCTTCGATCATATTTACATCTTTCATCGTACCAGCAACCATCATATCGATGTCAACCTGACTCATTTGATCCATTGTTGGATTAAGGATCCATTCACCATTGACGCGACCAACACGGACTTCAGACATTGGTCCGTTGAACGGAATATTTGAAACAGCTATAGCCGCTGATGCTGCCAAACCGCACAATGCATCTGGATTGTTCACACCATCATATGATAACAACTGTATCATCAACTGCACTTCAGCGTGATAATCATCTGGGAACAACGGACGTAAAGCACGATCCACTAGACGCATAATTAAAATTTCATTTTCAGAAGGGCGAGCTTCTCTGCGGAAAAATCCACCAGGAAAACGTCCTGCTGCAGAGTACTTTTCACGGTAATCTACAGTTAACGGAAGGAAATCGACTCCTTCTTTTGCTTCAGGAGCAGCAACCACTGTTGCCAACAACATGGTATCTCCCATTCTTACTACAACAGACCCATCTGCCTGTTTTGCCAATTTACCGGTCTCTACTGAGATTTCTTTACCACCGGTAATAATTGATTTTCTTGTTCCTATTTTCATATTTACTTAATTGCTATTTTTTTTATTCCATCTAAAACAAAAAGAGGGAACCCGAACTATGTTCGAACGTCCCCTCTTTAATAAAATTGCCCAATTAAAATTAACGTCTTAGACCTAATTCCTTAACAATTGCGCGGTATCTTTCGATATCTTTTCTTTTCAAATAGTCTAGTAAACTTCTACGTTTACCAACCATAAGTTGCAATGAACGCTGAGTAACGAAATCTTTACGATTCTTTTTCAAATGCCCTGTTAAATGGGCAATTCTATGCGTAAACAATGCAACCTGAGCTTCTGTT
This sequence comes from Chitinophaga pinensis, assembly GCA_945861175.1. Taxonomy (GTDB): domain Bacteria; phylum Bacteroidota; class Bacteroidia; order Flavobacteriales_D; family Crocinitomicaceae; genus M0103. The sequence goes on from CAMATR010000233.1 coordinate 4,074, forward strand.
AAACCAGTGTTCTCCTCTGAACCACCGTGTTTTTTAAAAAGCTCTTTTTTTACTTCTGTAGTTAAATACATGCCAATATCACTTAAATAATTATTATGTACGCCGACTTTCGACGGGACAAAAGTAGTTAATTTATTTTAATCCTTGTATAATT
>CAMATR010000234.1 GCA_945861175.1 Chitinophaga pinensis
ACGTAAAGGAGGTAAAAAACAACTACGAATGTGGTCTTAATATTGATAAGTTCAACGATGTTAAAATTGGTGATATCATTGAAGCTTACGAAGAAGTTGAAGTGGCAAGAAAGCTTTAAATTTCTTTGATTTACTATTAAAAAGCCCTCTGTAGAGGGCTTTTTTGTTTAAATTAACAGAATGCTAAAGCATAAAACCAAAGGTTTCCTCAGATTTCGCTACCTTTGAGAAAAATTTGGAAATGAATATTATGATTTTACACCCTTTTCTTCCTCTAGTATGGAGCACACCACATATTGTTTTAATCCTAGCTGCTGTACTTTTATTGTTCGGCGGAAAAAAAATTCCTGAATTAATGAAAGGCCTTGGTCAAGGCATTAAGGAATTCAAAGACGCTTCTAAAAATGATAAAGATCAAGCGCCAGAAGCTAAGCAAAACAGCGAGGAAAAGAATTCTTAATCGCCCTATTCATGCATAAAACTTTTGCTGAAGTAAAATCTGCACTTGCTTCAGGGTCCAGTATTGAGGATATTGTGAGGGGTTACCTAAATGTTATTCAGCAAAACAACGACCTAAACGCATTTCTCGAAGTTTTTGAAACAACAGCCATTACTCAGGCTAAAGCAATTGATGAAAAAATTGCTTCTAAGACAGCTGGGCGACTCGCGGGAATGGTTATTGGAATCAAAGACAACCTTTGTTATAAAAATCACAAGGTTACCGCGGCATCAAAGATCCTTGAGGGTTTTGAATCTTTGTATACTGCGACAGCTGTTGAGCGATTGATCAATGAAGATGCTGTTATTATCGGACGATTAAATTGCGACGAATTTGCAATGGGCAGTAGTAATGAAAATTCTGCCTACGGGCCCGTTAAGAACAATTTAAATAAATCATTGGTTCCAGGGGGGTCTTCAGGTGGATCTGCCGTAGCGGTATCTGCTGGCCTTTGCACCGCTGCTTTGGGGAGCGACACTGGTGGGTCTATTCGTCAACCCGCATCCTTTACTGGCACCTATGGGCTAAAGCCAACGTATGGACGCATTAGTCGTTATGGTTTGATTGCTTATGCCTCTTCCTTTGATCAAATTGGACCCTTTACGAATAGCTTAAGTGACTCAGCCCTATTGTTGGAGGTAATGGCTGGTCCCGATGAATACGATTCAACCGCAACATCTCGACCAATTGAAAAATATTCTGAATTCAGTTCTGTTAAACAACTCAAAATAGCAGTCCTCAAAGAAAGCTTAACTGCTGATGGGGTAGATGAAGAAATAAAAAATACTATCAAAAATCAAATCACCCTATTAAAAACGGCGGGGCATCAAGTTGACGAAGTATCTTTTCCATACCTTGAATATATGGTTCCCACCTATTACGTCTTGACCACCGCAGAATCATCCTCTAATCTATCCAGATTTGATGGTGTGCACTTTGGTTATCGCCATCCAGAGGCAAAGGGTGTAGAAGACACCTATAAAAAATCTCGTTCTGTTGGATTTGGTCCAGAAGTTCAGCGAAGAATTATGGCGGGTACGTTTGTACTTTCGCATGGTTTTTATGATGCCTATTATACAAAAGGACAAAAAGTAAGGCGTGTGCTCCGCAATAAAACAGATGAAATTCTTAGTCAATACGCAGCTATAATTTTACCTACAACACCCTCAACTGCATTTGCATTGGATTCGTTTAAAGATCCTATTCAGATGTATCTGCAAGATATTTTCACAGTTCATGCCAATCTTACCGGAAATCCAGCATTATCTCTACCTTTAGGGAGACATTCGAATGGTCTGCCTTTCGGCATTCAACTTGTAGGGAATCATTTTGCTGAAAAAGAACTTTTTGATATTGCGAATGTATTGGTTAACAACACTTTGAGTTCATGAAAACAATCATCTCCTTTTTACTTGCTCTCTGTTTTCTGACAGGAATTTACTCGCAGAAAGCAGCACACCTTGTTAAGCCAGGAGATACATTGAATAAAGATGCCTTTATCAATACCGTTGAACAAAGCCTTCATTTATTTTTAAAAGATTACGTAAACAAAAAAGAATATGATTCAATCGTTAAAGAGCTCAATTATGAGCCTGATTATATTCCGCAGTTCACAGACGAACAATATTGTGAGCATATTAAAAAATTAAATGAAAAAACGCCTTTCAAATTTGAATGTAATCAAGCGACATTATCAACCATAAAGTTTTTTGTAAAAAGTAGGCGCAGTTTTGCGCGGATCATACTTGGGCGGTCAAATCTCTATTTTGACCTCTTCGAAGAGAAGCTTTCAGAGTATGGTTTGCCTTTAGAATTAAAATTTCTACCAGTAATTGAAAGTGGTTTGAGACCTCAAGTGAAATCGCACGCAGGGGCTCTTGGGCTTTGGCAGTTTATGTACCGTACAGGACTTTATTTTGGTTTAAAAGAGAATTCTTATATCGATGAGCGCATGGATCCGGTATTGGCAACAGATGCGGCTTGTAGATACTTAAAACAGTTGTATGGAATTTATGGTGATTGGAACTTAGCTCTTGCCGCATATAATGCTGGCCCGGGTAATGTAAACCATGCTATTAGAAGGTCAGGTAACAAAACCACTTATTGGGAAGTACGACCATATTTACCCTCTGAAACCCAAGCGTATGTGCCTAACTTTTTGGCTGCCGCCTACTTGCTTTCATTCCACGCAGAACACAACATCTTCCCCATAGAACCGAAAGTCCATTATGCACAGCTTGACACCATGTGTCTATCCAATGGAATGCATATGACAACTATTTCTAAATTAGTAAATTGGCAAGTAGATGATATTAAAAGCCTAAATCCAGTTTATAAAACAACCTATATTCCAAAAACGTATCCTCAACAATGCATCACCGGACCATTAGAAAAGATCGGCTTGCTCGTGAGCTTAGAAGACAGTCTATATGCCATGGAAAGACGCGGTTACTCAGGACAAGGATATATAGCGCCGAAGCCCGTTGTGACCAAGCCTGTTGTTATAGAGGATGGACAAGAAAAAGATTCGCTCGAATTATCGAAAGAAACTACAGATGAAACAATTGTTTATCACAAGGTTAAATCCGGAGAAACAATGAGCAGTCTATCAACGAAGTACAAAGTTACTTCACAACAACTTATGGAATGGAATGGGTTAAGAACTGGTAATATATATGTTGGTCAGCGATTAAAAATAAAATCTGGAGAAGCCAACCCTGCAATTAAAGAAGAACCGAAAGAAACCCCGGCAGAAGAAAAAGCAACCGTAAAAAAATATTATGCTGTTCGTTCTGGTGACACATTTTCAAAGATTGCTGACCGCAATGGGCTTACTCAAACTCAATTATCCCGGCTAAACCCAGGTATAAATGTGAACAGACTCAATGTCGGTCAACAAATCAGGATTAAATAACCTTGATCTTCTGTTTTCATGAAATTATCTGCAGTCATCATTACATTCAATGAAGAAAGGAATATCAAGCGATGCCTTGAGTCGTTGGAGGGTGTTGCAGACGAAATCCTAGTCGTCGACTCTTTTTCAAAAGATCGAACAGAAGAGATTTGTCACTCGTTCAATGTTCGATTCATTCAAAACGCATTTGAAGGCCACATTCAACAGAAAAACTTTGCCATAGACCAAGCACAGAACGATTGGATTTTATCGTTGGATGCAGATGAAGCCCTCACTTCAGAATTAAAAGAAAGCATACTCACAATTAAACTAGACCCAACGTTTGATGGTTACAGAATGAATCGTCTAACGAACTACTGTGGACATTGGGTGCGTTATTGTGGATGGTATCCTGACACAAAAATTCGATTGGTTAACAGAAATACAGCTCGGTGGCAAGGTGTTAATCCACACGATCGTTTAAATCTTTTAAATGGCCAAGAACCGGGGTTCCTCATCGGAGATTTGTTGCATTATTCCTATTACACAAAAGAAGATCACCTGAAACAAATAGAATACTTTGGAGATATTGCTGCAAAAGAACTTTTTGAGCGCGGTGGGAGATCCAATTACTTAAAAATAGCCATTAAGGTTGTGGCCCAGTTTTTCAAAAGTCTCATTTTAAAACGTGGGTTGTTAGATGGAAAAACAGGATTTACAATTTCGCGCCTCAGCGCCTATGCAACTTACAGAAAGTACATCAAATTACTTCATTTACAACAATCAAAATGAGTATAAAAAGAATTATCATATCTCGCACAGATAGCATAGG
>CAMATR010000235.1 GCA_945861175.1 Chitinophaga pinensis
GTCCATTCCAATAATTAACGGTGTCTACTCCTGAAATCAGGTTTCCGGACAACAGCACCTGATCACCATTTCTCATTTCATATTTCAATTTATCGTAACCGAATGAAATAGCAAAATGATTTTTAATATAATAACCAAAACGGACATTATATTGACCTGTGGAAGACTTCACAGGGTTGAGTTGAATTCCTGGATCCAGTTTATTGGGCATGTCTTGCGCAGCTAATCCTTTTAATGAAAATTGGTAGCCAGGGCCCGTTAAGTTAAGCGTGCTATTAGAATACCAACTTCTATTGTACCCATAGTATCCAAAGAAAGTTCCTTTGGAAAAAGAAACCTTTGGTTTGCGCTTATGGGTTTGCGCTAAATGATAAAAAGGCAAAAGAAATGCTATTAGAACGAAAGCCAACTTCATCTTATCTTGTAATAATTGAAAGCCACTGGGCTTGGTCCATTATTTTTTCCAATTTATAATGTACCTTTTTATCAGGTGTATGCCACTCCACTAAGCCGTATCCTTCAGAAAAATAATTGACTGCCTCGCCTTGCAATAAATTCTCCTTTTTAGTGTAGGGATTAAAGCTAGTTAAACGGACTTTATCTTTCATAATAATAGTTGGGGTCTTTTCTCCTAAAACTTCATGTGAAATTTCGGGACCACCAACCTTTCGTTTTATTTCCTTCAAAATAAGCGTTGAATCTAAAAACCCTTGGAATCGACTAGCAAACCAAACCTCATCCACATTATTTAGAGGAATCAATTTGTTCTTAAATAACTCGGCCTTTGTTTTTTCTTGATTGCGATTTACAACCATGTGATCCATTACATCAAGAGAGTCAACATTGTAATTGAGCGCCTCAATAATTCTTCCATCCGCCGCATATACTTCAACGATAATATGCTTTCCTTCCGAATCATTTAGTGCATATATTCGATGAAACTGTTCGTCCAAACCATGCGCAACATCACGAAATAAATATATTTTCGGTATTGTGTCTACCGAATAAAAATAATTAAAATGTGGATTTACAGACAGTTGCTCCTTTTTATTTGAACACGATGCTAAAAGGAGAGCGAGGAAAATGAACCCTATTAACTTTTTCATTTATGACATTTTTAGAAATGCAACTTCCTTTTCTGACAAGTGGCGGATCATACCCCGGGGCAAGTCTTTCTTAGTTAATCCAGCAAACTGTACACGGTCCAATTTTACGACATCATATCCCAAGGCTTCAAACATTCTCCTTACGATTCTGTTTTTTCCTGAGTGCAATTCAACCCCTACCTCACGAGAATTGCCATCCTTCACAAATTCAGCTACATCAAAATTAGTTCTCCCATCTTCCAAATCCACTCCTTTTAAAAGAGTTTCTAGATGCTCTCTTGATACCTGCTTGTTTAGTTCAACATGATAAATTTTTGATGCTCGATGGCGCGGATGTGTTAATTTCTTTGCTATATCTCCATCATTCGTAAACAACAAAAGGCCGGTTGTATCCCTATCCAATCTTCCAACTGGATAAATACGTTCTTTACATGCCTTTTTAACAAGAGTCATTACGGTTTTTCGACCATATGGGTCATCCATTGTTGTAATAAACCCTTTTGGTTTATTCAAAAGAACATATCGCTTTGTCTCGGCATTAATTGTTTCTCCATCATATTGAACAACATCCCCAAGTTTTATTTTATAACCTAACTCAGTAACAATTGTTCCATTTATGGAAATGACACCTGTCTGAATTAATACGTCAGCTTCTCTCCGAGAACAGACACCCGCATTCGACAAATATTTATTCAATCTGACCTCGTCATCATTGAAATTTGGCAGAGGGTCTCCTTTTTTAACTTTTTCTTTAAAGTCAATGTACTTGCGCTTATCTCTTGGACTTACTGTTTTAAGAGCGCCCTCTTTAGCCGGCCCACCAAGTTTTTTCTTTGGCGGAGTAGCTGTATTGGATTTATTAGCAAAGGGCTTTGGAGCCTTGCCCCCAGTTTTTTTTGTGGACTTTTTTGAATTGGAGCTATCTCTATTAGTAGAGCTTCTTCCAGAATTTTTTGTGTTCATCACGAGCAGAATTTCTTCACAAAGATACAGTAAATACAATGAAGTAGTTATGGATTAAATGCATCTATTATATGTTCTACAGATGTACGGTAAGAATTTGCGACTATTGACACTATATCAAACCTTGAATTTTTCGATATTTGTCTACTTTGTATATAGTTATTTGCTATGTATATTATTTGTCTCTGTTTTGCTCTTGTAACCGCCCTCCAGGGCTCGCCAAGCTCTGCTGTTTGGCGAGTTTTAACTTCAATTAACACCAAATCATTGTTGTCTTCAGCAATAATATCTATTTCTCCCTTTTTAAAACGAAAATTTCGATCAAGAATACGGTATCCTTTTTCTATAAGGTAGCGTTCAGCGATATTTTCCCCAAATTGCCCTAATTCAATTGTAGTCATTTTCAAGTGTCAGTTTAACTTGAAGTTACAAAAAACAAGCGGTATTTAAAAAAATGAGGCAGAGATAAAACTTGATTAAATTTCCCCTATTAATTCAAGAGTTTCTTTTGAAGCGGCCTGTTCTGCAATTTTTTTAGCGGCACCTGCACCTCGGCCATAATTTGTCCCATTAATTGATGCCACAACGGAATAATTCCAGTTCGTTCCTTTATTCTCTTCAGATAGAATTATAAAATCTAATTTCATTTGTTTTTTTTGGCACCAAATAAACAATTTAGATTTAAAATCAATCTCTTCTTCAAGGATTCTATTCAGGTCCATGTACTTTCTGAATATATGTTTGTAAACGCAATTTTTTACTTGCTCAAAACCTCCATCTAAGTATATTGCACCCATAATTGCCTCAAACGCATTTCCTTCAAGAGTTAAAAGGTTTATTGATCTTCCTTTATGGTACCGAATCACCTTGCGAAGTTCCATAGATTCAGCAATTTCACATAAGTTTTTTCGGCTAACTACTTTTGATTTTATTTTTGTCAAATAACCCTCATTCTCTTTTGGAAAACGCTGATAAATAAACTCCGCAACTACCGTATCAAGAACTGCGTCTCCAAGGTATTCCAGTCTTTCGTTGGAAACATCATTTTCTGACACATTGAGCGATCGGTGAGTAACTGCTTGAATAAATAATGAAAGATTCTTAGGACGATATCCAAATCGTTGAATGATGAAGGCAATCAGTTCGAGTTCATCATCTGATTTTTTAGGTTTAAATAAAGATAATTTCAGCCGTTTATCCTTTAAATTTCTTAACAATAACACTGGTATTGTGGCCCCCAAAACCAAAAGTGTTGGATAGAGCTACATTCACAATTCGCTTTTGAGCTTTATTGAATGTAAAATTCAGTCTATTGTCCAATTCAGGATCATCTGTGAAGTGATTGATTGTTGGCGGGACGATATCATGTTTAACTGACATAATGCAGGCAATTGCCTCAATTGCCCCAGCCGCTCCTAACAAGTGCCCAGTCATGGACTTTGTAGAACTAATATTCAAGTTGTATGCGTGTTCTCCAAATACTTGTTGAATTGCCTTAACTTCCGCAACATCACCAAGAGGGGTTGATGTTCCATGAACGTTAACATAGTCTATAGCAGAAGCTTCCATTTCGGCATCTTCCAAAGCTGCAATCATTGTGTTTTTTGCCCCTAGACCATCAGGATGAGGGGCAGTCATATGATAAGCATCCCCGGACATACCTCCACCAGCTACTTCAGCATAAATTTTAGCTCCACGTTTTACAGCGTGAGTATATTCTTCAAGTATCAAAGCTCCGCCGCCTTCGCCAAGAACAAATCCATCACGATCCACATCAAAAGGTCTGGATGCGGTTTCAGGAGAGTCATTACGCGTTGAAAGAGCTTTTAAAGCATTGAACCCACCCATTCCCATTTGGTTTACAGCTGCTTCAGAACCTCCAGTTACAATAGCATCGGCTTTACCGAGTCGAATGAGGTTAAATGCGTCAATGATAGCATTGGTTGAAGATGCACACGCAGAAACGGTAACATAGTTTGGCCCACGTAATCCGAATTTAATTGAGATGTGACCTGCAGCAATATCAGCAATCATTTTTGGGATAAAGAATGGATTGAATCTGGGAGTTCCATCGCCCTCAAAGAAATTTTGGGCTTCATCCTGAAATGTTTTCAGACCACCAATACCTGAACCCCAGATAACGCCAATTCTGT
>CAMATR010000236.1 GCA_945861175.1 Chitinophaga pinensis
CGTGAATTCATGCGAGGTGTTTATTGGAAACACATGCCTGAATATGCGTCACTTAATTTTTTTAATCATCAACGTAAGTTGCCTGACTGGTTTTGGACTGGTCAAACAAAAATGAATTGCCTAAAATGTTCAATTGATCAATCATTGGAAAAAGCCTACGCTCATCATATTCAACGTTTGATGGTGACTGGCAATTTTGCTTTGCTTGCTGGAATTGATCCAGATGAAGTCGATCGTTGGTATTTAGGTATTTATATTGATGCACTCGATTGGGTGGAAGTTACGAATACACGCGGAATGAGTCAATTTGCAGATGGAGGAATCGTCGGAACAAAGCCATATGTTAGTTCAGCTGCTTATATCGATAAAATGAGTGATTATTGCGCTGGTTGCTATTATTCTAAGTCAACAAAAATTGGAGAAAAAGCATGTCCCTTCAATAGTTTATATTGGCATTTTTACGAGAGGAATTCAAGTAAACTGGAAACTAATCCAAGAATAGGAATGATGTACAGTGTTTGGAGGAAAATGGATGTAAATGATAAAAATGCAATTCTACATCAAGCCTCTAAATATTTAGATGACATAAATAATTTATAATCCTAGAATTAAAAAAAAATGGATTCAAATAAAAATTCATTCATTAAAAAAATAATAACTATGGATCAAGACTTATTAAAAATAACCAATTTACAAAAGGCGAAGTGTGATGATTTTACTCTATTTAGTGTTGAGGATTTGGATAGAATAATTGAAATGGCATGGGAAGATAGGACACCTTTTGATGCAATTGAAAAACAATTTGGATTAAAAGAAGCAGATGTAAAAGCCTTCATGAAGAAAACTTTAAAGTTCAGTTCATACAAGCGTTGGCGAATACGCGTTGAAAATTGCAAAACGAAGCATTCGAGAAAAAGAATTGATGATATAGATAGGTTTAAATGCACCAGGCAGCGCATAGTTTCTCAAAATAAAATATCGAAAAGATAGATGTTTGTGAAAAAGGTATATATTTGATCATGCCTTCAAGAATTATAACCGCTCTTTTTTTTACCTATTTAATTAATGCAATTGATGCTCAAAATGCAGTCATTCAAGATCCACAATTAATCTCACCGTCGTACAGAGTTTATTTATCCCCTGATGGAAATGATTTGAATACGGGAGATAGTCTTTTCCCTTTAGCCACCTTCAGCGCGGCTCTTGATAAGTTAGATTTTCTGAGCCAACCTGTGACTGGAAATATCTATGGAGAAGTAGTAGTTTATTCCGGAAATTATTCAGAAATATTCAAACAGCCTTTAAATAAATACCAGATCGGATCGAAACTTATGAATGTGAGTCTTCGAGGCAAAGGAAATGTCGTTCTAGATGGCACAACATTGACTGTAAGCCCAGGAAATGGAATGATTTATTTGTTGGGGAGTAACATTCATGTTAAGAATATTTCGGTCAATTATAGTTCGGACAATGGTGTTCGTTTTGGTTATAACTACAATGGTACGGTAATCAATTCGCATGATATTTGGATTGATAGTGTGAATGTAACTCAAACGACTGGACATGGAATTATTGTTGGAATAAGTCCATTAAACACTAATGGTTCATCAACCTTAATTCCTCGAGCAAAGCGTTTTAAGATTTCAAATTGTCATGTACACAATGCTGTAAATAATAATACTTCCCAAACTCAATGGGGTTCCTCTGTAAAATTTTTGAATACGAGTCATAATCAAGCATTGAATAATCATGTTCATGATAATTCTGGTGAAGGAATCGATTTTGACTTTTGTGATACTGCTGAAATTCGTGGTAATTTACTTCATGATAACTTCGCTAATATTTATCTGGATAAAATGCAGTATGCTTTTATTCACAAGAATTTGATTTACAATGAAACGAAAGTTGTAAGTGGAATTTTATTGGGATTGGAAGCCTATACTGCTTTCGTAACGAATCATTATATCAAAGACATCTATATTCAGAATAACATTATTCTGAACACCCTGGGAATTAATATTTGGCAGGGCATTTATAGTGCTCTTCAAAATGGGTACTTTCAAAATATACAAATCCGAAATAATACGATTATCGGTAAACAATTTGGTAATGGTTCTCAAATCAGTTTTTCTTACAATACTTTTCTTGGCCAACCGGTTTCAAACGTATTCTTTTCAAATTTGAGTATTGATAGAAACATCATTTCTGCTCACCTTGATAGTCTTAATAATGCTCGATTAATTAGTGCCGCACTGGATCCGCAACCTTCGCTAACATTTGGTGATAATTTATTCAATATGAATCCGGGATTTGGTTACAATGCCGCATCAGATGGAATTGTATCAGCATTGCTTGTTTCTGTAGATCCAATTTCGGATGTCCTTTGGCAATTAACACCAAATACAACCTACAATCCTAATTTTGTAAAGAATGCTCTAAACACAGTGAGTATAACCGATGATTATGCGGGCATTTCAAGAGGTATTCTGAATACTAACATAGGTGCATTAGAATTGAACGAGTCATTGTTTATTAATGAATCTAAGGAAGATTTCCCCTTAATTTATCCTAACCCGTCTAGTGGTTTTTTGAATATACATTGCATGGATTGTCAGCTACTTATTAAGGATTTAAATGGCAGATTAATTGGGCTTTACAACAAATCACAACTTAAAGAACTCAATTTAAATCCAGGTGTTTATTACATTATAAATACTGCAGATAATAAAACCGAAAAAATAATTGTTGTTCAATAAATTAGAGGTTTTTTAAGTATTTTAGAATAATACTAAATAAGAGTTTGAGGGGGTGTAATCAAGAACACTTTCCGCATATGCCAGCCACTGTCAATTGATATTCTTGAATTATATATTTGGAAGGAAGGTTTAAATCAATACTCTGGTCCTCAAAGCAGGTAAGTTCTCCACATTTAATGCAACTAAAATGAATGTGATCGTGGTGGTGCGAGGAGTGTGAGCAGCGTTTACAAGCTGCAAAATTGACAACACCATTTACATTGACAATCCGATGAATTTCATTTTCATTTACCAAGCGGTCTAAAATTCGATAAATGGTAACTCGGTCACACACATCTCTAGTCTGCTCTTGAATAGCTGCATGAGTTAAAGCAATTGAAGAGCCTTGAATTATTTCCAAAATTCTTGTTTTTGCAATTGTGTTTCTAGACATGTTGTAAAAATATATTTTTTTTAACTAACTGCTGAATACTGTTACAAGAATAATGTTTATTTTAGCAACAAAGTTGCATTAATATGATCCTCCCAACAAAGCAAAATCTAATTTTAACATTCCTTTTTTTATCTTGTCAGTGGGCGTTTTCTCAACAAATAAAGGGCACAGTTAAGGACTCTGTTACCGGGAAAACAATAGAGAAAGCACTAGTTACTCTCATTGAAACAGACCAGTCTACTTTAACAGATGCAAATGGTCAGTTCAGCTTTAATCTTCAAAACGATGAAATGATAACTCTCAAAGTGATTGTTGAGAATTATCAGACGCTGTTAAATGTTATTTTGCCAGTTCAGATTGACATAGTTTTACAACTTCAGCCTCAACACGTAGATTTAAATGAAGTGACTGTTTCGGGATTATCGACACTAATTCAAAATAAAAATCCTTTTCATATTGAAACAAGGAAGCTTTCTTCTCTTACTGGTATTTCAGCTATAAATATGGGGGAAGTTATATCCCGCATACCGGGAGTCTATCAGTCGGGTTTGGGGAATGGTATATCAAAACCGGTCATCCGAGGCATGCAAGGTATGAGGATTGTAAGTCTGGTAAATGGACTTCGTATTGAAAACCAACAATGGGGTGGTGACCATGGCATGGGTTTGGCAGAATTGGGTATAGGCTCAGTTGAAGTAATTAAAGGACCGGCATCTATACTTTACGGAGCTGATGCACTAGGAGGAGTTATTTATTACTCAGATGCACCCTATGCTCCAAATGGCACTCATGAAATTAGTTCTCAAAATATGTTCCAATCAAACACACTTGGCGGTGTTTCGAGATTTTTAGTGAAAAGCTCAACTAAAAAAACTCGGTGGATGATTGGGGCTAGCTATGCAAATCATGCCGATTATAAATTGCCTAATAATAAATTTGGTGCAAACTCGAGGTTTAATGAATTAGTTTTGAAATCTTCTTTGTCTTTCAATGGTAAAAAAAGTGTACATAATTTAAGG
>CAMATR010000237.1 GCA_945861175.1 Chitinophaga pinensis
GAGAAGTTGCGACAAGCATTATATTCCATCCAGCACCTTCTTCAATTACTTGGTATTCATGGGTAGGATTTTCTTCGGTTGATGAAGCTCCGCTGTCCCCAAAGTCCCAGTAAAAGCTATTTGCTCCTATTGAGGAATTATTAAATAGAACTTCAGGATCAAATTCAGTAACATAATAGACAGAAGGATTGAAAGAGGCAACTGGATCTGCTTCGACGCAAATTAGATCTGCAGCAGTATATGTTGAAGAACAGCCAGAAGCGGCCGTTACGGTTAGGGTAATGTCGTAACAACCTGGTGATTCAAAAGTGTTACTAACTGAAGAGCAAGTGTTCAAAATAGTTCCATCACCCATGTTCCAAACACAAGTATTTGAACCCGTTGATAAATTCATAAAATTCACAGTAAGGGGAGAACAACCTACTATTACGTCTGGGGTAAAGCTTACAGTTGGCGAGAGATTGGAAGTAATTATTATTTGATCAGTAGCGGTGCATCCTGCCGCACTTGTACCTGTAACAGAATAAGCAGTAGAACCTAAGGATGGCACGAATGGAACTCCTGCTGTTAAACTTGGATTCCATACGTATGTGGCGGCTCCACTTGGTGTCACAGTCACTGTTTGTCCCGCACAGACACTAATATCAGCTCCAGCATTCACAATGGGTAAGGCATTAATTGTAATTGTGCATGTTCCAGGGTTTTCACAAGCCGACGCTGGTGGCGTATAGGTTACAGTATAAGTATTTGGGCTAGAAGCAAGTAAATCAACAACACCTGTGCTTGGGTTGATGGATAATCCTACAGTTGAACTGTAGCTTCCTCCGGGCGCACCGCTTGCTGCTGGAATTGGGTTTGTTTCGTCTTCACAATATGCAGGTTGAGGGTATGTGAGAGTCGTATTACTTCCACCAACGAATGACCCTGTAACAGTTATAGTACAACCGTTTCCATCTGAAATATCGAACGAGTAATTATCACCATTTAAGAGTCCATTGACAGCAATGACACCTCCATTGGCAGCAGAGTTATTTACAAAAGATGCATTTGATGGACTTAGCGAACTTGCAACTGCACTAAATTGAGACCCATCGACAGAAGGAAGGCCGCCATTAATTGTAGCCTCTACTGTTCCAGTTGGACAATCTTGTGTCTGTGTGAAAGTGATTTCAGGAATATATTGAACAGTATAAACCGGCCCCATCTGGTAACATGGTAAATCAGTGTTTGTGTAGGACACTAAAAGCTGATCAACACTCACATTGTATGCAGTGATAGGCACAAAATACACTGTATTATCTGTAAATACCCCTGGGAAATTAGTTGTCCAAAAAAGGTCATTTACTTCCGGTAAATCAGGTGAATTAATTAGTGTAAATAAACAAGGGTCATCAAGGATGAAAAGTGTTGCATCAGGTGATGTTGCTATACTTGGAGGGCAGGTATAAACTAACCAAATTATATTGGGGTCATAACCTTCTGCAGCGGCAGGGTCAGTTGCCTCTCCTGGCGGTGTCCAATCACCATTAGCAGTGATATTTAAGACTTCACCAAAACAAAGACCTATAGAATTGCCCGTTTGTGTTCCATCCGTTGCAACTGTAAATGTGCCTATCTGTGCTGCACAGATACAGTTCGCTGGAGAAGTTCCAGTTAAAGATGACGTACATGTTGCATCATCGGAAAAAGTAACAGTAACGGATAAAGGTGATCCATCAGCGTTCATTGTGACACTGTAGTTATAGTCCTGATTATCTGTAAATGGAGAATTGAATGTTTGGGTTTGAGTTCCCGAAGAGTTGGTGACTGTGACTGTAACATTTCCGCTCCCAGGATTGTCTGCAAAGCTAAATAAACCATCAACTACAAATGAATTATCTGTTTGACATGCGCCAACGTTTACTTCCAAATTAGATATTGAACAAGGTGTTATTACACAAGTGGGAGCAATGAAGTTAATTGGGCCATCAGAGCAGGTTGCGTCTACTGAAAAATAAGCATTCACACTGCATGCAGATCCATTTGCTGGAAGATCGAAGGAGTAATTAACTGAGCCGGATGCTGAAAAAGGAGCGCTTGCAGCAATATGTGTTGCCCCCGTGCAGTCCTGAACAATTAAATTACCAGTACTTGGGGGATTCGAAAATTGAATCGTACCATTAACGGTATAATTGCCTGTTGCAGGAACACAAGCGCCAATTGTAGCTGTGAAGTTGGTAATCGAACAAACGGGAGGGTTTACAATATCACAATCAGTGGCCCCTGTTCCACCAGTTTGAGATAGGTTAACATCTTGCACGTTGTTGGCATAATTGGTAATTAGCATAACATAAACTTGTCCAACTTGAGCATTCGGAATACCAGGGGTTTCATTATTAGTGAGTGAAAAACTACACCCATAAGCATCACAGCCAAAAAAATCGCATCCAGTATCACTGACTATATTTGAATATGATCCACATTGCGATTGAGCGGCAGCCAAATTGGCAAATGGACCCCAAATTATAAAGTCAATGTCTGAGCCGGCAGAAAGATTCATGATGATATCTCCTGAAGTTGCAATTTCTAGGTAGTACCAGGAAGGATTTGGAGAAGTTAATAGACAGCCGTAGTCATTACCTGGATCGGAATCAGAAGCATTTGGTTGACCAGCATTTGCTGTGAATTGAATTCCAGCATCGGTACATATAGGCTGCATTTGCTGACATGTTGTTCCACCAACTTGAGCGTTTAAGAGTCCATTAAAAAGTAAAAAAAAAAAAACTAACTTTTTCATAAGGCTCTTCTTTATTTATTCAATGAATTTATTTTTTGAACTGTAATTTCTCGTTCTTCAGTCAATCGTGTTCGAGTAGATGACATTTTTTCAAACCAACCAGATTCTTGTGCTTTTATTTTTTCTTCCGGGTTGGAATTTATATACGCACATTTATTATCAATAGCTTTAATATGTTGATCAATACGAATCAATTCTTTTTGATAAAAAGCTTTATCCAAAATTATCTGATTCTCGCCAGGCTTTTTAGAGTAGGTGATGGGATAACTAGAGTTGCTCGAGGATGTTTTTTCTTGCACTAATTTTAACGGCGTTGGAGTCCTTTTTTGGGTCACATTCAACGTTGTGTCAATTGAGCGTGGTTCAAATCCTTTACTTTCTCCGGATGTTTGAGCATTACTAAAAAAGCTCAAAGTGAAAACAATAAAATAGAGGTAGAGTTTAACAATAATTTTTAGGACTTTAGTTTTCATTCAGCAGAACCGTTTAGTTATTTCTTTTTTACATAATTACAGACGAATATAAGTAAAAATAGGTTGCCTGACTTTGGTTAATGGAACAATAATATTAAATCCTCTTGGGATTGACTATTAATTCTTAAGTCTTCCTTTAAACGTCGATTTAAACTTTGTTAAACGAGGGATTGACACTCTTTGGATATAAGGATTGTCAGGATTCTTCTTTTCATAATCTTGATGATAAATTTCAGCCTCATAAAAAGTACTCAGCGGTGTTAATTCAGTTGTAATTTTTGGAAATACTTTTTTCGCCAAAAGAACTGCTATGTATCTTTCTACTTTTAATTTTTCTTGCTCATTTTGATAGAAAATTATAGAGCGATATTGTGGACCAAAATCAGGACCCTGACTATTTAAAGTCGAAGGGTCATGTGAATTAAAAAAAGCAACCAACAAAGTGTCGTATGGGACTTGTCGTTCGTCGTAAATAATTTTGACTGTTTCAGCGTGTTGAGATCTACCTGTGCATATCAATTCATATGTTGGGTTCTTTTCCTTTCCTCCAGAATAACCAGAAACAACCTCTTCTACACCATCAATAGATTCGAAAATTGCCTCAACGCACCAAAAACATCCCGCTGCAAAATAGGCGGTTTGCAAGGTGTCTTCGGAAAAAGATGGATTTTTAAGTTTTATTTTTTCTGACTGTGTTTGGGAACAGGCACTTAAAGAACTTAAGAATAATAAAGCTATTAGGCAAGATTTCATAAACCTATAACAAAGTGTTTCGAGTTTAGTTCAACTAGTTTAAAGTTCATCTTCCTCTACAATTGCCGCATCACCTCGAATTGTTCTAAAACGTTTCCTAGACTCAATAGCATACAAACTTCCTTTGAAGTCAAATAAAATCGTTTTGTAATAGTCAGCTGCTTTTTCTTTATCGTTCAAGTGATTTTCATATAGATCA
>CAMATR010000238.1 GCA_945861175.1 Chitinophaga pinensis
ATTTCTTGTAAGCAGCCCTGTCTTGAAAAAAACTCGGCTTTCTTTTCAGCTCCCTAATCAACAGCGGTTCAATACCATATTGCTTCAAAATATGTAGTGAATCCGTCTCATCTTCCTCAGGCATTCCTCCCACGAGTAGCGTCTCAAAATCATCCGAAAGAAAACGCGTTAAGAAAGTTGCGTTATAGGTAGGCCCACCCATATTGAAACGATTAATTACTCTTAAAATGCGAATCTTCCGCTTTTGCTGCATACTTATTTTACTCCAAAGTAATATATTTTCTCAAGCAAACCTTGTTGATAAATCTAACTTGTCAGTGCTAAAGAAATAATATAAATTATCAACTTTACAAGAACCAAAAAACGCTATGAAATTACTGAAAATCCTCTTAATTCTGAATATTACAGCAACATTAAAATATGCTGTGGCGCAGGGAGTAGTTCAGTCAGCGGTAA
Source organism: Chitinophaga pinensis (assembly GCA_945861175.1). Classification (GTDB taxonomy): domain Bacteria; phylum Bacteroidota; class Bacteroidia; order Flavobacteriales_D; family Crocinitomicaceae; genus M0103. The sequence continues at coordinate 457 of CAMATR010000238.1, forward strand.
ACAACCTCCAACAGTCAGTTGATTTTCAATATGCAGGCATCTCATTTTTAGCGATTAATTTAGAGACTGGTGAAAAAATTGCAGAACAAAACCCCCTACTTACTATACCACCTGCTTCCACTGCAAAATTATTTTCAACCGCTGCTGCGATAGAAATACTTGGCCCAGATTACAGGCCGAAAACAAGACTATACATTGATGGAGAGATCACTAATGATAGTATTTTAAATGGAAATATTTGGATTAGAGGTGGGGGTGACATAACTCTAGGTAGCCGTTTTTTTACTGAGCAAGGCCACGAAAAAGATTTTTTAAAAATATGGGTGGATTCAGTTAAATCTGCTGGTATAAAAAAAATAAATGGAAAAATCATAGCAGACGGATCCGAATTCGGTTACGCAGGAGTTCCTGATGGATGGTGTTGGATTGATATGGGCAATTACTATGGTGCTGGACCTTCAGGGATTTGCATTTTTGATAATTCGATTCGATACAATTTTAAAACAGGTGCTTCGGTAGGAGATCAAACGACATTAATTAATTATTTCCCGAAAGTACCGGGCTTAATATTTCATAATTACATTCAATCTTCTAATGTAAATGACGATAATTCATACATCTATGGAGGACCATTTTCAAATGATCGTTTTGGAACCGGAAGACTTCCTTTAAACAGAGCAAGTTATTCAGTAAAAGGCAGTATGCCTGACCCTGAATCTCAGTTGGCTTACGAATTTTATACAGCCCTAAGCAACTCTGGAATTGAAATCACAGAGAAATACGATGGCGCAAGAAACCTTTCAGGCAATAGTGCTTTAGACTATTCAAAAATATTTAAGTTGCTTTTAACACACAAAGGTCAAAAGCTAATCGATATTGCGCGATTGACGAACATGAAAAGTATAAATCTTTTTGCAGAAGGTCTTGTTTGTTTAATAGGATATGAAAAAAATGGAAACGGTTCAACTGAATCTGGAATTAAGGAAATTGAAAAGTATTGGTCGACTAGAATTAATACAAAAGGGTTAATCCTTAAAGATGGCTCAGGATTATCTCGTTCAAATGGAATTAGTGCCAGCCATTTTTGCGCATTACTGAAATACATGAATTCGTCGAAATTTAGAGATGTATTTAATTCCACGTTGCCGGTTGCGGGAAAATCAGGCACATTAAATTCTCTCTGCAGAAATCAGCCAGGACAAGGACGAATTAGTGCGAAAAGTGGAACAATGTCTAAAATAAAATCTTATTCTGGATATGTTCAGTCATCTTCAGGGAAGAAAATAGCCTTTGCAATTATACTTACAAATTTTTCAGGATCAAGCAGTAATGCTACATCGAAAATAGAAGGGATTTTAAATCAGTTAGCGAGCTACTAGCTCTACCTCGATAATTTCTTTCCAAAATTCTTGAATAGAAATTCCATCACAAGCAAGCATCTGAGGTACTATACTCGCAGCTGAAAAACCAGGAGTAGTGTTCACTTCAATAATATGAGGACTATTATCTACAATCATAAAGTCAATGCGAGCAATAGATTTCAAACGCAATAATTGATAAATATACTTTGCTTGCCGCTGCACCTCGTCCCTGACAAAATCTTCAACTCTAGCGGGTGTAATTTCATTTGATTTACCAAGGTATTTCGCTTCATAATCAAAAAACTCATTTTCAGAAGCAATTTCGGTTAGCGGCAAGGCATAAAGTCCATTTTTTCGCCTGTAAACTCCACATGTAACCTCAATTCCATCAAGAAATGATTCTGCCACAACAGTATCTCCCTCATTAAAAGCCTTCTCGAATGCCGGCAAAATCTCCTCTTGTGTCTTGACCTTTGAAATACCATAACTTGACCCAGAGTCAGAAGGCTTCACAAAAATAGGCAATCCCAACTTCAATACTAATTCTTGAGCATCTAGCTCATTTTCTTTAGAAAGAAAAACAGAGTTCGCCACTTTTAAACCAAATCCTTTTAAAAATTGGTTGCAAAACCATTTGTCAAATGATAATGCAGAAGCAAGCGGACCCGAATTTAGGCATGGAATCCCTTTCATTTCAAGTAAAGCTTGCACTTTACCATTTTCTCCTGGATCACCATGCACATATACAATTGCTGCATCGATTGAATGAATTTGTTCGCTGAATTTAAAACTCATTGAATTAATGTCAAACTCACACTTTTGCGCTTCATTTAAAACATACCAGCCAGTTTGTGAAATAACTATTTTAAAAACCAGATAATCCTCCGGAAAATTTCGACAAATTATTTCTGCACTTTTTAAGGATATTTCCCATTCAGATGAGAACCCTCCACAGAAAACACCAATTGTTTTCATACGTCAATTTTAAAGCTAAAATAAATCTTTTCTCCGACCAAAATGGACGAAAAAATTAAAGTTATTAGTCAGAACAATGTTGATTTCTTAGAATTAGAATTAAAACTTATGTTGTCTCATTTAACACCTTGAATCGCTTAAATATACAATTGTTAAAAAGGTTTATTCCTTGGGATTTAATTTTAGGTGACTTTCTTTTATATTTGTAGCCGTATTGTATCAACTATACACTTATAAACTATGTTGCAAAAGATCATTTTAACCACTCTGTTGTTTACGAGCTTTTTAGGCCTAAGTCAAACAGCTACTCTTTATAGCGGGAATTTCGAAACTCCATTCACGGATTGGAGTATCTTAGGATCTGAATCCCCGAATAAATGGGTAAATAGTGATTGTGCAGGCAATGGCCCTTCATTTTCTGGAACAAACGCACTATATGTTTCTGATTTGACTGCAGGTTCTGGATGTACTTCCTCCTATTCTTATCAGAACTCTCCATCTGGAATTTTATACACCCTGGCATATACATCTGTAGACGCTTCCTGTGCCTCAAATTTGACAATCTCATACGATTATAAATCAGGAGGTATTGCTGGGGAAGATTATACAGAATTGATATACAGTACTGATGGTGGAACAATTTGGACTCCAATTGGTGCGGAGTTAAGTATTAATAGCACTTGGTCTGCAGTAAATTTAGTTACTCTTCCTGCTGTGCTCAATAATTCTAGTTTTTTAATCGGTTTTAGATATACATATAATGATGTAAACATTAATAGTCTTCCAACTGCGATTGACAATGTTGTGATTTCAGGAACAGATATTCAAAAACCAATAATGACTTGTCCTGTAGAATATAATCAGCCGGTAGATGCAACATGCACTGCTATTGCAGACTATTACGGAAAATCATTGTTAGAGCTTTCAGATAACTGCACGGATTCAATCAATATTATTGTGAATCAAAATATTCCATTCGGAACAATTATACCTGTGACTCCTGGTGGCAATGTAAATATCATACTGACAGCAATAGATGAATCTGGAAATCCAGAAAGTTGTTCATTTACATTAAACATCATCGATGATACTGATCCTCAAATAACAACTTGTCCTGGTGACACAAACATATATGCTGACAATAGCTGTAATTCAGCACTTGGGGATTACACTTCGTTGGCTGTTGGTATTGACAATTGCTCTGTTTCATTATTATATACCCAAACACCACCGGCAGACAGTGTTATTTCAGGTCATGGAACAATTACACCTATTATAATTACTGCAACAGATGACTTTGGTAATAGCGCGCAATGCTCATTTAACGCAACTTTAGTTGATACCCTTTTACCAACTATAACATGTCCGAGTGATACAACTGTT
>CAMATR010000239.1 GCA_945861175.1 Chitinophaga pinensis
GGAGCACCAAGGTAACCTAATCTCCAACCAGTCATTGCCCAAGCTTTTGAAACACCATTTACAGTCACAACTTGATCATAGATCTCTGGGAATTGAGCTAAACTTTCGTGCTTACCAATAAAATTAATGTGTTCATAAATTTCATCTGAAATAACTACGATATCGGGATATTTCACCAAAACATCAGCTAAGTCTCTCAATTCCTCTTTTGTATATACTGAACCGGTTGGATTGCAGGGAGTAGAGAAAACGAGCATTTTAGTTTTTTTAGTAATGGCAGCTTCCAATTGCTTTCCATTGATCTTAAAATCATTTTCAATTCCAGCGTTAATTATCACAGGTGTTCCTTCAGCTACTTTAACAATTTCGACATAGGAGACCCAATAAGGAGCGGGCACAATTACTTCGTCACCTGGTCCAACAATGCTCAATACAACATTCGCTATAGACTGCTTTGCTCCTGTTGAAACAACTATCTGGTCCTTGGTGTAAGTCAATCCATTATCACGGCTGAATTTGCGTGAAATACTTTCTCTTAAATCATCATAACCAGGCACTGGAGTATACAAGGTAAAATTATCCTCCATGGCCTTTTTCGCTGCATCCTTAATGAATTCAGGTGTGAAAAAATCAGGTTCGCCGAGACTTAAAGAAATGACATCTTTACCTTCTGCTTTTAATTCTCGACTTTTTCGAGACATTGCAATTGTAGCTGACTCTTCCATTGTCAAGAGGCGCTCAGATAGTTTAATCATGATTTATTCTAATTTTTGTGTGTCAAAATTACAAAATTATGGCCGATAAAAAAGAAGGCTTAATTAAAATTAAACGCCATAATTAAAGAGTAAAATGTGAATAACTCAATGACTTGTCCTTTTCTATTGTTTGTCTTTATTTTAAATTTGCAAGTATATGTCAGACAATAATTTTATAGACATCAAAAAGCTGATTGCCAACAAAAGTCCGAAACTTACAAAATGGCTTCCGTGGTTTGTTATTAGCTACCTAAAAAAAACACTTCATCAAGATGAAATTAACGACTTTTTAGAAAAACATAAAGATTCATATAATGCTGATTTTTGCAATGCCGTAATTGACTATTTTAACATCGACATAAAAACAGAAGGCCTAGAAAATATCCCTAAAGATGGTCCAGTTATAATTGCAATGAATCACCCACTTGGAGGTATGGATGCAATGGCACTTATTAGCGCTTTAAAAGAGAGTCGTAAAGACTTGAAATTTATTGTCAATGATATTCTGATGAACCTGCGCAACTTAGAAGATTTATTTTTTGGCGTCAACAAACATGGGAAAAACGATTTAAGTATTCGAAAACAAATTTCGGATGTCTTTGAAGCTGAAAATGCTGTTTGTATTTTTCCTGCAGGTTTAGTAAGTAGAAGAAATAATGGTCAAGTTCGTGATTTAGATTGGAAAAAAACCTTTGTCACCTATTCTATAAAATTTAATCAGCCAATTATCCCGGTGTTTATTGATGGTGAACTTTCTAATTTTTTCTATCGGTTGTCCAATTTCAGAAAAGCAATTGGTATTAAAGCAAACATAGAAATGTTGTATCTTGCTGATGAAATGTTCAAACAACGTGACAAAAAAATGCTCATAAGAATCGGCAAACCAATACTACCTGCGGATTTGGATTTAAACATGAATGAAAGAGCATTGGCACAGCAGATAAAACAAAAAGTCTATCAAATGGATATTAAATCCTAAAACTGCGAAATGGAGAAGATAATTGACGAAATTGACAAAGAAGTTATCAAAGCAGAACTTTCCCCTGAGCGCTTTGTGAGACATACTCGAAAGGGAGAAAATGAAATCTATATTGTCAATCAGCACAATGCTCCCAATGTACTTCAAGAAATTGGACGCCTGCGTGAGGTTACCTTTCGTGCTTCTGGAGGTGGCACAAGTTTGGCAATAGATTTGGACGAATTTGACACCAATGAAAAATGCTATCAACAGCTGATCGTTTGGTCACCAGAGGATGAAGAAATTGTAGGTGGTTATCGCTTTATCAAATGCGCTGATGCCGTTGATGAACAGACTGGGGAAATCCATTTATCTACTACCCATTATTTTGAATTCACAGACCGTTTTATAAATGACTACCTACCCTACACCATCGAGTTAGGAAGATCGTGGGTACAGCCAAATTTTCAGCCAACGGTCAATCCACGAAAGGGTTTGTTTGCATTGGACAATATATGGGATGGATTGGGTGCTTTAGTCGTTACCAATCCTGAAATACGCTATTTCTTCGGCAAGGTAACGATGTATCCAACTTACAATACGGCGAGCAGAGATTTCTTACTACATTTTATGCATCATTATTTCCCGGATAAGGAAAACCTCATGAAAGCCTATCATCCGTTGGTCCAGAATTACGACAATGCTTATGTCGAAGGTCAATTGAGAGGCCTCGATTTCAAAGACGGGTTCAAAGTACTAAACAGCGCAGTGAAAGAACATGGAGAATTTATTCCGCCATTGGTAAATATTTACATGAACCTTTCTCCTACGATGAAAACGTTTGGAACTGCCGTAAATCCAGAATTCGGAAATGTAGAAGAAACAGCGATTCTAGTTACCATTCCTGACATCTATCCTGATAAGAAAGAGCGGCACATGCAGTATTAGATATCCGTTACCAACTGGTGTTTTTCAATCAATTTACGCAAGTTAATCAACGCATAACGCATTCTTCCAAGCGCCGTATTGATACTAATGTCTTCCATCTCTGCAATATCCTTAAAGGAAAAATCCTGAAAGATTCTCATTTTAAGAATATCCCTCTGACTTTTAGGAAGATACTCAATAAGATCAACCATCTGCTGTTCTAATTCATCATGGACCAATTGTTCCTCAATATTTTTTGAATCATTTGCCAACACACTAAAGATATTGAAGTCATCTTTCAATGAACTTGACTCAGAAATCATACGCATTTTCGAACTTCGACGAAAATGGTCAATAACAAGGTTGTGAGCTATACGCATCGCCCAAGGTAAAAATTTACCTTCCTCGTTGTACCCGCCTAACTTCAATGTATTGATGATTTTAACAAAGGTTTCCTGAAATAAATCTTCAGCAAGATCTCGGTCACGCACCTTCAAATAGATAAAACGAAACATTTTTTCTTTGTGACGCATCAAAAGATGTTCAAAAGCCTTTTCATTTCCGTTGGTGTATAGAGAAACCAATTCATGGTCATCCAATCGCTTCATAATCATAACATTCGAATTAGTTATTAATCGTTAAATTACTTAGCGTACAGATGTTTTATAGGCGACCTTTTTGAATTATATTTTAAGCTAAAGTAAGCATATTTTAATAAATCAAGCAAAAAAACTGCTTTCACACTCCTTCTACAAATATTAACGAGCTAAACCATAAGAAGGTTGGCTTGTTTAATTAATTTTACAAGATCTTATTTATGGCTTTCAAAAAAACAATCGAGATCAAAGGTGCGAGGGTCCACAACCTCAAGAACTTGAGCGTAAATATTCCTCATGGTAAGATGACGGTTATCACTGGATTGTCAGGTTCAGGAAAATCTTCACTTGCCTTTGATACCCTTTATGCCGAAGGGCAGCGCAGATATATTGAAAGCCTATCCTCTTACGCACGACAATTTTTAGGAAAACTAGATAAACCAGAAACAGATTACATCAAGGGTATTTCACCTGCTATTGCCATCGAGCAAAAAGTCATATCAAGCAACCCGCGATCTACAGTTGGCACTACAACAGAGGTTTATGATTATTTGAAAATTCTGTTTGCAAGGGTTGGAAAAACTTATTCTCCCATATCAGGGAAAGAGGTTAAAAAACATTCCGTAAGTGATGTCACTGATTATATATTGCGTTTTCCTGAAGGCACGAAGTTATTGATTACCTCACCGCTTCATGCTATTGAAAAATATGGTTTGGAAAAAACACTTCGCATGCTGCTTGACCAAGGATACACGCGCATTTTTTACCAAGGAGAAATTCTTTTAATTGAAGATCTTTCAAGCAACAATACTCAACTTGACAAAAGTGCCGAATTAATTATTGATCGAATTACAGTAGATTTTTCAGAAGAAAGTGCTGCGCGGTTTTCTGATTCTGTCCAACTCGCTTTTGCTGAAAGT
>CAMATR010000240.1 GCA_945861175.1 Chitinophaga pinensis
GAAGCGGCATGATTGCTCACATAAATGGTCCTTCCAAAAAAATCTTTAGGTGAGTTAACAGCTTCTACACGGGGATAAAAAATGCGAAGTGAATACTTTAGTACAAAAAATAGAATTAGGTAGAAAAAGCGCATTATTTAATTTTTATGGCTTGCTCTCTTGAGCTTTCTCTTCCTTTTTTTTACCTTCTTTAAGTTCATTTTCCATATTGCGATTTTTACCCAAATAGAAACCCAATTGTATTTCATGAGTCCCATTGCTGGCAACTCTTACTTTACCTGTACTTTGCTCATAAGCGTAACTTATGTATAAATTCTTTAGAAGATTACTTCCAACCTGGAAGATTAAGCTGCTATTATTGCGGTACTGAATACCTACCCAACTTCTGTTTTTGGAGATAAGACGAGCTCCTAAGTCTATAGAAATAGGGCTATTAGAGACGGATTTTACGATTAGAGAGGGTTCTAAATGCATTGTTTTAGACAGAGTGAATTTATACTTCATCATGGTGAAATAATGACGATTGAAATTACTTCCGGTCATTATGTTGTTTAAAACAACGGAATTTTTGAGGATTTGTGTGCTACTTAAACCAAAGTAGAATTTTTCACCATAGACAACAAAGCCTGCTTGAGCATCACCAAGGTTTTGCTGAGATGAATTTCCTAAAAATTGATTATACGTATTGTCGTCAGCTTGATATAAATTAACTTTATTTTGATCTAAACTAAAATTGCTCATTCCTAATCCAATACCCACTCCAAAATTCAATTTTTTTGATAGAGGCAGGTGATAAGCGTAACTTCCTTGAAATGAGGTTTTCGAAAAAGGACCAATATTATCATTCCATATCTTACCTCCAATAATATGTTTTTTCTTAGCTACAGAAACCTTTGGACCTTCGAATAATTTTTCATCCTGAATATTAAATTCACCTAATACATTTTTCTCACCTTTTTTGAAAGCAAATTGACTGTTCCCAGAAGCCAAAAATGTCCGTGGCCCGCCTTCGTATCCAAGCCATTGGCTTCTGCTGGTAATTTCAAATTGCATTACATCTGTCATTCCACCCGCTGCAGGGTTTAACAAATAAGGATTGAATGGTGAGTTTGCTAATTGGTATTCTTGCTGAGCATGGATGCTTATTGCAGCTGATACTACCGTAAATACAAGTACTGATTTAAAGATCATATTTTTCATGTTTCCGGAATTATCTGATTATACTAATTGGGCCATTATAAACTTTAGACGTTACATCGTTGAGTTCAATTTTATAAAAGTATGTTCCCATTGGGAGGTCTTCGCCTTTAAAGGTTCCGTTCCAAGGATCTTCATATCCTACAGATTCATAAATAACAGAACCCCATCGGTTAAATATACTCACTCGGCATTCTGGATAAAGTTGGTCAAGATACTCAATTACGAAAATATCATTTTTCCCGTCTAGATTTGGCGTAATAACTGTTGGGAAATCAGGCATGAATCCCTCACACAATGATGATTCTATAATAACTGTATCGGTCGTTGAAAGACAATTATCAGTATTCATTTGGTACACAATCATGTTAAGATCTAATCCAATATCATCAATTAATGTATTATTGGAGAATGGGTCGCTCAAATTACCTATTCCAGAAACGAAAATCCAAAAGACCGTTTGTTCGTCTATAGGTGAGGTAGCCGTTAGTTGCAAACTTCCATTTTCAATACAAACAGTGGTGTCATTTTGGTCAATATCTGCAACTGGCGCTACAAAAACGTTCATTGTATCAGACGTTACAGGACAAGAGCCATTTGAAATTGTCCAAACAAACTGGCTCCAACCGATCGTTAGATTTGACGCGGCTGATGTTGCAAGGTTTACATTCGTAATATTTGCCCCTTGGTCAGTTGTCCAATTTCCCGTTCCATATAGAGGAACATTCGCGGAAAGGTTAAAGTAATTTACATTGCACAAATAGACAGTATCAAGTGTACTAGCTGCTAATGGAGCTTCGTATACAGAAACTACAACTGTATCGCTATAGCTGCCGCATGCAACTGAAGAAATTGTCCATAAAAACACATTCGTGCCATAATTTAAGTTGTTTACACCAGTAAGATTGGCTGATGGATTATTGAAGGTCCCATCACCCGAGAGCAATGTCCATTGACCTGTTCCACTTGTTACTGGTAAAGCTTCTACTACCAAGCTTGTTACTTGACACAAGGAAACCGAGTCTACAAGAATATCAGCTACAGAGGGGAAATCAAGAACTTGTATAGTGAATGAGCAAGTTGCATTATTTGATGATGAATCTTCTACCACATAACTCAAAGTTGTATTCCCAATGGGGAAAGTATCCCCTGAAACAAGACCAGTAGCATCTGTTTGTGTAATAAAGGCAAAACAATTATCACTATATATTGGGTCAATGAAGTTGACAATAGGATTGCAAACAGTCGTATCATTTGGACATTCTATTATTGGTGCAATAGTTTCGTTAATGTCAAGAACAAAAGAACATTGAGCAATGTTTCCGCCTATATCAATTACGTCTAATTGAATAATATGCGAGCCAGTTTCTAGCGTTGTTCCAGCAACAGGAGTTTGAACAATACTATAATTCGAACAGTTGTCTACTACCAGAGCTGTAGTAGAATAATTTCCTAAAAGGAGCGAGCAATTGGTTCCATTATTCACTGGAGCTGGGCTGGGGCAATCGATTACAGGAGCCTGCGTGTCAATCGGTGTTATTAAAGATGAGCAACTTGCTGAATTACCGTTTTGATCATAAACTGTAACTAAAACAGAAGTAAAACCAGAAACGGGAGTACCTGCTGCGGGATTCTGATTTAAAGTAACACCAGCAAGGCAATTATCGTTATATGTTATTTGACTCGATAAATCAGGGATCAAGTAATCACAATCTGAGATTATAGTAGCACTTGCATTTGAGGGACAATTAATTGTTGGGGAAATATTGTCAATGATTAAGGCATAAAAACTGCATGAAGCACTATTGCCTGATTGATCGGTAGTTGTTATGGTAATTTCAGTATTTGAATTTATTATTTCTCCAGACGACGGATTTTGAGTGATTATTAAATCAGACTGGTTATCGCAATTATCTGAAACCGCGACAGAGCCGGTGTAATCTGATAATATAGCTTCACAATTTGAATCAATATTAAGGTCTATGTTTGCCGAGCAATTTATTTGTGGACTTGTTTGATCTGAAACTATTAAATTATAACTACACGTGTTTGAGTTCCCGGCAAGATCTTCAATAGTTATTTGAAGAATTTGAGTTCCTGAACTTAAACTTGCGCCCGCCAATGGCAATTGAGAATAAATCAATGAACCCTGTGGGGTGCAATTGTCTGCATAAACTATCGCACTTGAAAGGTCTCCTAGGATGTATATGCATCCAGCATCTAATGCAACTGTTTGATCAGATGGGCATGTAATTGTAGGATTCGTTATATCGATAACAGCAATATTGAATGCACAAGAACCTTGATTTCCAGACTCATCTGTTCCAATAATTGTAATTTCAGCTGGTCCGTTTAGAGTTGTTCCGGCAATTGGCGACTGGCTATAGATTAAAGGATTAGAATAAAAACAGTTTTCCACACTCGTAACAGAAGTTGAATAATCTGGTATAGTAGCAAAACAACTAGCATTCAACGCCAATGTTTGATTGTCAGGACAAGTTAATACAGGGTCTACATTATCGACTACCGTCTGAGTAAAGCTGCAAGATCTTGAATTTCCTGAAGGATCAGTTGCCGTTATTGTCACCAAGGTATTGGAAGAAATCATAGTTCCACCAATAGGGGATTGTGAAAAATTCATTGCCAGCGAAGATGAGGTGCAATTATCTGTCCATCCAACTGAAGTTGAATAATCTGTTAACGAAACATCGCATGATCCGCTTAAAGATAATTGACTTGGAACTGGACAATTAACATTTGGTTTAATCGTATCTGAAAAAATAGCTTCGAACTGACAACTTTGTGGAGTAGCTGGAATTCCGCCACTAACTGTTATTGTAATCGTTTCACTACTCGTAACTGTTGTTCCTGCAATTGGTGATTGGGTTATTATTAAACTTGAACTAGCAATGCAGTTGTCAGTTGAAAAAGCTAACCCTGTGTAATCTGGTAAAATAA
>CAMATR010000241.1 GCA_945861175.1 Chitinophaga pinensis
TCCTTTTGAGCATATTCCAACTGTTCAGGAATTTGTAGAACAAGCCAATGAAAAAGGAGCAAAAGCCTATTTTGCAAAACTTGCTCTTGATAAAATAGCCCGCGGAGAATCTATTCCAAAAAGTCTTAACTACCCTATTACTACTTGGACATTTGGCAATGATTTGGCAATGGTTTTTTTAGCTGGGGAAGTAGTAGTAGATTACTCCTTGAGACTTAAAAATGAATTAGCTCCAGGACGTTTATGGGTAAATGCTTATTCTAATGATGTCCCATGTTACATTGCTTCAAAAAGAGTTATCAGAGAAGGTGGCTACGAAGTCGAATCTTCCATGTACTCTTATAATCAACCAGGACGTTTCCAGGAGATTATTGAGGATCTGATTGTTAAAACCGTTCATGATTTGTTGCCAATAACCTTTAAGCCAAATGAAAAAAAATGAAATTTTAAAAAATATAAAGTTATGAAACAAGCTATGCTTCAAATAAAAAAAGAAACTCATGAGCTTCTCAAAAATTATTGTCAAGAGCATGGTTACAAAATGGGAAGTTTAGTTGAAAACTTAATTAAGAAACACGTTGTTGTACCTAAGCATAAAACGTACGTTAAGAGCTAATAAGATTAGCTAAACTAAATAATTCAGAAATTCTAATTTTTTTTACTAAAATAAATATTCATGATTAGCAACAGATTCAATTTTATTGTCCCGATTTTAGTCCTGATGGCTGTGCAATTAACTTATGCTCAACAAAATACAGTTATTAGTACCCTGATAAAATCAAAAGAATTTCGGGCCTCTGTAGTAAAAGTAAATATCACTCCTGATGGACCCAAAATGTTATTAGGTTATGGTGCAAGGAAATCAACAGGAGTTAATGACCATATTTTCCATAAAATTATAGCAATGGATGACGGGGTTAAACAATTCTTTCTAGTTTCTTCAGATATATGCGTTATTTCTCCCTCTGAATATGACCATGTTGCTTCACTTCTTCAAAAAAAACTTGGAATTGACCCATTGAATTTTTGGTGGTCATTAACACATACCCACTCTGCTCCTGAGGTTGGAGTACCAGGATTGCCAGCTGTTTTTATGGGTGAACGCTATGAACATGAAGTAGATACCGCATATACTGCATTAGTAGAAAAAAAACTCATTGAAGGTATTATTGAGGCCCGAAACAAGCTGACACCTGCCCGACTTGGAGTTGGATGGGGATATTCTAATGCAAATATAAACCGTCGTGCCTGGGATATTGATGGCAAAGCTTCGGGTGGCATGAACCCGGACGGGCCAGTTGATAGACGTATTGGCTTAATTCGTCTAGACAAGGCAGATGGTAATCCACTTGCACTAATCGCTAATTATGCAATCCATGGAACTGTATTGGGACCAGCGAATACAGAGATTAGCGGAGATGCTCCAGGAATCGTATCTGAATATGTTGAGCGAAAAATAGGAATTCCACTTCTTTTCATTAATGGCGCAGCAGGGAACCTCGCTCCTATCTATAGCGTTTACCCAAACCCAAAAGCAGGTCATCTGGGACAATTTCGGGTACTATTGGGCGATAAAATACTGGATGCTAATAAAGAGATAATATCAACTACCGATGCAATAAAATTATATACTGGTTCAATAACAATAGAAACACCAAGAAAAGCCAATTTGGCATGGCCTGCTGACCTAAAAAAATATACACGAACTACCAATAACGGCATTAATATGGTAAAGCTTCCTATACGATTCTTTAAAATCAATGAAGATGTGGCAATTTGGAGTGCACCGCTTGAATTATTTTGTGAAATTTCTAATGGAATTCGTGAGCGATCACCTTTTCCATTCACTTTCTATTATGGCTACACTAATGGATGGCTTGGCTACCTGGCTTCAGAAAAAGAATGGAAGCATGGAGGATATGAAGTAGAAAGAGTATCTCCATATACTATTTCGGTCGAAAAAGATTTTACTGAACCAATAGTAAGTTATCTGCAAAACGATTTGGTCAATGCAGATAAGGATCTTCAACAAGATAGCGCCAAAACAAAGAAACTCAAATAAACCAATTCAACTAAAGAAATTCAAGATAGATAATTTTTATAAGTATCTAAAAATCAAGTTGATAAAAATTTAAAATCATGAATAAAGTCAAATCTTTTATTTTATCAAAAAATACACTTAGTGATATTATTACCTTCAAAATTTCAAAGAATTTATTTTTTTTATTTTTCTCGATATTTCTGTTACTTTTTAACTACTCATCTAAAGCTCAATTTCGTGCTTCAGTAGTTACTGTGGACATCACGCCCAGTAGCCCTAAAATGCTGTTAGGATACTCTGCTAGACAATCAACTGGTGTACATGATCGGATTTATCACCGGATTATTGCTCTGGATGATGGTGTTAAACAATTCTTTTTGGTTTCTTCGGATATATGCGTTATTTCACCTTCTGAATATGATCATGTTGCATTACTTCTTCAAAAAAAACTTGGGATTGACCCTGTAAACTTCTGGTGGTCTTTAACACATACACACTCAGCACCCGAGGTTGGAGTACCGGGTTTACCTGCGGTCTTTATGGGGGAACGTTATAAACATGAAGTAGATAAAGAGTATACCTCAATGGTAGAACAAAAACTAATCGATGGAATTACTGAAGCTCGAAGTAAACTGGAACCTGCCCGTCTTGGAGTTGGTTGGGGATTCTCACAAGCAAACATAAACCGCCGTGCAGTTGATGTGGATGGCAAAGCTTCACTTGGTTTGAATCCCGATGGAGAAGTAGATCGTCGTATTGGATTAATACGTTTGGACAAAGCAAATGGAAGTCCACTTGCACTAATCGCTAACTATGCAATCCACGGCACCGTTTATGGGGCAGCAAATCTAGAGATTAGCGGTGATGCTCCAGGTATAGTATCAAGCTATGTAGAACAGAAAACCGGTGTTCCTCTACTATTTATAAATGGGGCAGCAGGAAATATTGCACCTATTTATAGTGTAACTCAGAGCCCATATAGTAGCAAGGAGAATGAGCTTCGACAATTTCGCGTTCTGCTAGGAGATAAAATTCTGGAGGCAAATAAAAATATTCTATCAACTACAGACTCTGTGAGCTTATTCACAGGATCTTTAAATATAGAAACGCCCAGAAAGGCCAACCTTGGCTGGTCCGAAGACCTGGCCAAATACACCCGCACAACTAGTATGGGTGTTAATATGGTAAAGCTTCCTGCCCGTTTTTTAAAAATCAATGAAAATATTGCGATTTGGAGTTTGCCTGTAGAACTCTTTTGCGAAATTTCCAACGAAATTCGTGAGAGATCTCCATTCCCATTTACATTTTATTATGGTTATACAAATGGATGGTTAGGATATCTACCAACTGCAAAAGCATGGGAAAATGGCGGATATGAAGTTGAAACTGTTTCTCCTTATACTCCTGCTGTTGAGCAAGATTTAAAAGAATCTGTATTAGGTTATTTACAAGGCGAAATGAAAAGTATCCCTATAGCTAAAATTGATACTACGAGCAAGCCAAAACTGGTTCAAACTGAAACTGATGGCACGATCAGGCTCACATCCCAAAATGGCAAACCTATAGGCCCCAATATCAAGTATATGCCCGATTGGACAGCTTATGGTTGGTTTACTGCCGCTGACAGAGTAGAGTGGGAAGTTGATGTAGAAGTTGCAGGCGAATACCATGCACAACTTGTTTGGTCCGTTTCAGATGAAGAATCAGGAAAACAATTTATCTTGGAAGCAGGTAATCAAAAGCTGATCGGAACAATTATTCCAAGCGGCTCATGGGAAACCTTTAAAACTAAAAATGTAGGAGCTATCAAGCTTAATGCAGGCAGGCAGAAAATTATTTTTAAATCAAACAAACCCTTCTACAAAGGTGCTCTGCTGGATTTTCGGCAAATAAAACTAAGAATAGTCAAAAAAAGCTAATCATATAGATCTAATAAAATTATGAAAATAGTTAATAATAATCTCTGGTATTTATGCTTTCTCTCTGTTTCATTCATTGGATTTGCTGAAAGTTCTAAGAAAGCGGAGGATCAAAATGCAAAATGGAATATGGGAGTAGCCTTATATTCTTTTAACCGCTTTTCATTTGCTGATGCTCTTGATAA
>CAMATR010000242.1 GCA_945861175.1 Chitinophaga pinensis
CTACTGCACTTGATCCTGATGGGTCATACCCATCAATAAAAACTGCTCCTGAATTGTTCGGATCTAACCAGCATTTTAATTGATTCGTACAATCACTGCCACTTGGCAGCCACGAATAAGATACTTTACCGTATTCATCTGATAATACCGGAGCACCGCATGCCGAAGCTCCTCCATGCAATTGACCAACAATTCGATGATTCTGATCATACAATGGGGAGCCCGAAGATCCTGGTTCTGTAACACCCGTATCCCAACCAGTCACACCCCAATGCGTATTTGGGGAGCCTCCACCAAATGTAGTTGAAATTAATGGTTGATTTTCAAAAGATATTTTTTTGATGTCTCCAGAAGGATGATGGATACCAACTCCCATAGTTGGTGTTACACCTGAATTATCCCAACCAGGAAAGTAAGGAGTGCAATCAATTGGCACTGTTCCTCCAACTAATCCGCCCGTAATTTCTACTAAACAAAAGTCTGAGGCAGAACCCTTAGCCCTAAGAACAGCACCCGAAAGCGACTGAAAGGTGGGAGATGTAGAAGGATTAGTACAATCTGTTGATTGCCAATTAAAACGGAAAATCCATGATGCTGGATTACTGTAACAGTGGTTGGCTGTTAATACATACGGCTTCCCATCATTAAGTGTGTTGTTTATAAGAGAACCCGAACAAAACCCGCTGCTACCAGATACCAGCATTACGGCTGCGTTACGTTCATTTGTCCATGCAGCACCTTCTGGACAATTTGCATTGCGATTACAACTACCAGAACTACCAAAAGCCTTTGTCATAAATTCATGTGCAGTTCGGTAGCCATGAGTTACAATATTTACTCCCAAAGAGGCCTCATAATTTTTATTTGCTGCAGGTACAAAATACTCTAAAACTGCAGAATTTCCGGGAATTAATTCAGTTCCTAATTCCCCGTTATATACATGATAATCTGTAAATTTCCCCAGTATAAAACTCTTTTCAGGGTTGTAAACATATAATTCATTTCCTTCAGGCAACTTAACATCTTTCAAGGTAAGATTAATGGTTAAAGCCTCCTCACATTTAATCAAAAGTATCCAAATACGATCCCCATTCGGATAATCGATCCATGTTCCTGAGTTTGACATGTTCAATGAAGTGCTGTGGTTGTAACCAAATCGCCAAGGCCCATTTTTTTGAGGATCATTAACTTCATCCTCAGCCCTTAATGCGTCTATATTAGGTTTAGAAAAAATACGTTCATCAATTTGTTTATAATTCAAGATTTTAAGCGCATTCGGATGCCCTCCATCACCTTGTTGACCGAAGGAAAAAAAGAAACTTAAAAAGGCATACAGCGCAAGAATATTTTTTTTCATTTTATAAGTTTAGCAGTTTAAAGACGTTTAATATCATTACTTAGTTGGCTTTGATTATGACCATTTGTTGAAATTAAAAACAATTGACATAAATTACTACTCCGAATTAATTTTATTTCAATCTCGCTCAAAATTCAAAATTCTAGAAATTCATTTTTTCAATTATCTTTGAAATTCACCGTTTAAGTTAAATTAAAACTAGAATTTCAGGATTGGAACAGATGGTTATAGGGATTTGTGGGGGAAGCGCTTCTGGCAAGACAACATTGCTTAATCGTCTCCATAATGAATTAAAATTCCTGAGGCCTTCTATATTTTCTATGGACAATTATTACTTCCCAATTGAACAACAACAAAAAGATACGAATGGCAAAATTAATTTTGATCTTCCCACTGCATTAGATCAAAAAATGCTGATTTCTGATTTAGATAAGTTGCGAAAAGGAATCTCAATAGAAGTAAAGGAATACCGCTTCAACGCTCCACCAAATACTAACAATCTTATAACAATTGATCCATCCTCTGTAATTATAGTAGAGGGCCTTTTCTTGTTCTATTACGAAAAAGTTCGAAGTCTATTGGATTTTTCGATTTTCATGGAGGTCGAACCCACGGTTCAACTTGATCGAAGATTGGATCGAGATCAGAATTCGCGTGGTTATTCTCGAGAGGCAATAATTTATCAATGGGAAAATCACGTTTTACCCTGTTACAAAAAGCATCTAGAACCCTACGAAGAGCTTGCAAATTTTCGATTCAAAAATGATAACAGAGCCGATGATGAATTTGAACGCCTTATGAATGAAATAGAGCTGCTTGTTGCCAAGAAAAAAATGAAATGAATAAGAAAATTCGGATATATCTATTCAGTTTTCTTGCAGTCTTAGCAACTCTGCTCTCGATAGTTGTAAACCAAAACCAAACGGATCATTCAAAAGAAATAATTGAACTTCGTGAAAAAATCAATACGCAAATTGGTCAATTAAAAGAGTATTTAGAGCAACAGCGTCCAGTTTTTAAAAATTCCAATGGCCCGAGATGGCAAAAAGCCCAGCCCCAGGCGCCATTTTATATACATTATTACAGAAATGATTCTTTGATTAGCTGGAGTCACAATGATATGCCGGTAAGTCGGTTTATTGATATTCATTTCCCGTCAGAGGGCATCGTTCATTTACAAAATGGTTGGTATTATTCCCAAATTATTCGAAATGGAAAAGAATTGATTTGTGGTTCTTTCCTTATTAAAAGAGACTACCCATATGAGAATGATGCGCTAAAAAATGCATTCGCAAACTCTTTCAACCTCTCCTTAGAAGCTTCGAGTTCATTAGAACAAATCAAAGGTTACGAAATTCGAGATATTCAAAATAAATTCTTGTTCTCAATCATTCCAAATAACACGCAAAATCTATCAGAATTGGCTCAACAGCTTTATTTGATTCTACTTATTACTGCCTTCGGCCTGTGGCTGATTTTATTTTTTACACTCTATAAAAGCATCAAAAACAGAATACGTTATTTAATTCCCGTAGCTCTCTTGGGCGTCAAGATAGTCTTTGTTTATTATTCTATTATTCATTTTACAATTGGTCTTTCGGCTTTTGATCCTTCACTTTATGGAACCAATAAATGGTTCCCAAATTATTTCGAATACTTAACAAATATTGCTCTGATTATTTTTTTGCTGCGCATAATTAATTTAGAAATTAAAAAATCAGCAAACAATATGATATCAATATGGGCCGTCCTTTTAAGTATTGCACCCTTTTGGATATTTATCCAAAACATGACAAAAGGCTTGGTGGAAAACTCATCTATTCCGCTTTCAATCAACCAGATTTTCACTATCAATATATATAGTATACTGGCACTTCTTAGTATTGGGGGATTAACGCATTCATACTACCTTACTTTAAAAACACTCACTAAAAAATTGTTTGATGCAAAAAGAAAATTCGTTCATGTCATTATAGTATTAATTGTCCTTCATTCGCTATCACTATTTGCCGTGGGATTTTCAATCGATAGCGTGATAATGGTTTTATTGATTGTTTGTTTCACCGTTCTGACGGCATACCAGAGTTTAAATAGTAATAAAAACTTAGCCCTAGGTTTGGCAATAACAACTCTTTTCTTTGCTGTTGTCTTCATTTCTAATATGCTTAATTTATTCAATATTGATCGTGAACAGACGAATCGTGAATTGTATGCAAACCAGCTTTCCACAGAAGAAAATGTCACAACAGAATTGGAATATGCCAAAGTCGCAGATAAAGTAAAAAAAGATCCTATTCTTACCTTGTTAATCCCCTCAGGAACAAATATGTCTCATTCTGAATTCGAAGAGGGGCTTGAAAGAAGAATTTTCAATGGATTCTGGGAGAGATATGAAATGAACTTTCACATATATAACAGCCTTGGTGAAAGTATTTTGGGAGGTGAAAACAGTTCACATGAAGATGCTGCAGAATTAAACGAAATTATTTTAACCCATGGTCGTCCCTCTGAAATCGATACTCACATCTACTATATCAAAGATAATTTTGAGCAATACAGTTATGTTATTCGGCAAGAAATAGTAGTTGCCGATAGTATCAATAATCTTCTTTTCATAACGCTTCGTTCTAAAAAAATACCAGAAGAAATAGGATTTCCCCGTCTTCTCATCTCTTCCAAAGCAGATGTGCTCGAATCACTAGAGAATTATTCCATTGCGAAATACCATAACGAAAAATTAGTAATCAATTATGGTGATTTTACTTATCCTTCCTCTTTTGACCA
>CAMATR010000243.1 GCA_945861175.1 Chitinophaga pinensis
CGAATGTACTATAATCAGGAGGAATCACGAATTCAAGGATATGCTAAATGGTCTGGTTATGACGCGAATGATGATGCTCCCACCGAAGAGGGTAAAGATGGAAGACGCTTACCAACATTTGGTGAAAACATAACCTATTTTATGCGCTATCAATGCAATTGGATGTATTTGCGTTATTTCATGTGGAATTTTGCTGGAAGACAAAATGATATTCAAGGTCATGGTGACAACATGAGAGGAAACTGGATTTCAGGATTTGGCTCAGTTGATAATGCGCGATTGGGTAATCAAGATGAATCAGCTCCTTATTTTACTTCACAGAATCCTTCACACAATGTTTTCTTTTTCTTGCCATTGATATTTGGGATATTGGGTATGATTTTCCATTTCTATCGCTCTCCTAAGGATGCATTTGTTATAATGTTGGCATTCTTGTTCACAGGATTGGCAATAGTCGTTTACTTGAATCAAAAACCCTTGGAACCGAGGGAACGTGATTATGCATACGCCGGATCTTTCTACTTTTTCGCACTTTGGATCGGAATAGGAGTTTATGCTTTGTATGATGCATTTCTCCGTTTTACAAAGAAAGAGCTAAAGACTTCTTCTATAATTTTTACTGCCGTATTGAGTTTATTTGTAATCGTTGATTTGGGCAGCGAAGTGTCAATGCCTTCAGCAATTTCTTGGATTATAATAGGTGGGGTAGGCTTGGGAATGGTTTTATTAATGACTATTTTAAGAAAAGTTTTACAAAAGGATATTCAAGGTGCTGTTATTGCTTCATTGTTGGGCCTATTTGCTCCGCTTATAATGGGAATGCAAGGTTGGGACGACCATGACAGGAGCTTGAAAACTTCTGCGGATGATTTAGCAATGAATTACCTTGAATCTTGTGGTGAAAATGGTATCATCTTCACGAATGGAGATAACGATACCTTCCCATTGTGGTACATGCAGGAGGTAGAAGGCAAGCGAACGGATGTGCGTGTTTGTAATCTGTCTTTGATGCAGACAGACTGGTATACTGAGCAAATGAAAATGCAGGCTTACGATTCAGATCCATTGCCAATAAAATTCCGTGAAGACCAGACTTTGATGTATGCGGGGTATACTGACCAAGTTATTTTCTCTAATTTGTTTGAATTGTTCTACCTGAACGCGAACGAAGAACTATTGAAGGAAGTAATCAAAATGCGTCTGAAAAACAACGCAAAAGAAGCCGCAGCGGCAACTGAATCATTTAATATGCAGGCTGCTCAATTGGCCGGTGGATTGTCTTCGACACAACCTAACGTAATGCCGCGAATCGAAGACTTAAAGGTCGCACTTACCACCAATATCGGAAGTGATATGAATGAAACGGTCTATTCAAAGTTTCGCGCGGCTTTCGAAATAATCAGTGCTTTGCAGAATGGTATGGTAGATTTACCTGAAGGTCAACCTCAAGTATTCCAGGATATGATTATGAATTATGAAAAATCATGGGATTACACTAATATGAATGATGCAATGGCCTTTGTTCGCAACGATGACAACCTTGTAGCCTTTAATGCTCAGAGAAAAGTGAGGGTGTTCCCGAGTACAGGATTTATTTTACCAGTCAATGCTGATAACGCAGTGAAATCAGGCGTGATTCGTGCAGATCAGAAAAAAGATTGTAATAAAGAGCTGCGCTTCCAATTTGATGAAAGAGGACTTACCCGAGAACAAGTTATGATGTTAGACGTCATTGCAAACAATGACTGGAAACGCGGAATTTATTTTTCTAGTCCTGGAGGGTCAGATGTGTCTATCGCACTTTACACAAAAGGCTATATAAAACAAAATGGAATGGCCTTTGAGTTAAGTCCATTGAATCAAATGGCTAATAGGTACTCCGATAAGATGTACGAAAATCTAATGACTAAATATGTGTATGGGGCAATGAATAATCCGGATGTTTTGACAGATTATTATACAAGAAGACATACCACTCAGTACCGTTTGCATTTCGCATCGCTTGCACAAGATTTCCTTGAAAAGGCAGACCGTGAAGAGCAGCAATTGGAATTCAACAAGTCAAACATCCAACGACTTAAGGCAAATGGCGGTGGAGCGCAAGCGGCAAAACTTGAAGCATCATCAATAGGAGTTGATACAAAGATCAAATCGTACAAACAAAAAGCTGCGAAATTGATACAAAGGTCATTGGAAGTAATGCCCGCGGAAATTGTAATCGACTATGGTGAGCCTACATCAAATGGAAGAGACAAATACTCGACAGGAAGCGCTGAATACGAAGTATATAGTGATGGAATTTTACATGATTATGTTACAATTTTGTATCGAGCAGGTGATAAGAATGGAGCTGAACAACTCGGAAATGTAGTGGCTGAACAGCTGGAGTCTATCTTCCGTTATTTTGAAAAGAGTGATCCATATTTTGCTGCTAATCCAGAAAATACCGGAGATCTTTATGCGGCTTTAGATGCTTATTTTAAACTCTACAGTGTTGTTTTGAATCCCGAAAGTGGCAGTCAAAACAGTGCTTTAGCGAAGCGATTAAATGCAAATATAAATGACTTGTATAAGAATGTTTTCCCCTCCATTTACAGAGGAATGGAAGACAAGGCTAATAACAATGGCGAGAGTGCAAGAAGAGGTGCTAAAGCAGGTAGATATGCTAGCATGTTGTTCCAATTGCAAGATAACATTGAAGCTATTGGAATCCACTTTGGATACCTTCAAAGTAAAGTGCCTGCAGATCCTGCATTGAATGATGGGTCTATGAATTTAGAGCAAATGATGCAGCAAATGCCAATTTCAGATTCGGTGAAACAATAACAGAATCCATGAAAATATTTCGAACCCCACGGTTTTTAAGGTTGCTATTTCCTAATAAAACGTGGGGTTTGTTGCGAAAAAGCAAGATGGTTTTCCTCACATTTGACGATGGACCGCAGCCCGAAATAACCGAATGGGTTCTTAATCTTTTAAAGGAACGTCAAATTAAAGCTACTTTTTTTTGTGTTGGTGAAAATGTTTTAAAACACGAAGAATTATTTCAACGAATCATTGATGATGGTCATGCTTTGGGCAATCACACTATGCGACACGAGCGAGGAACGAGAACTTCATTAAAGGATTATCTAAAGTCGGTGAATCAGGCTGGTGAGCTTATTCCGAGTGAGCTGTTTCGGCCGCCATATGGTAGAATGACTTTGCGCCAAGCTTGGTCTCTTCGAAAAACTTACCGGATTATCATGTGGAGCTGGTTATCCTACGATTATGACCATTCAGTCTCAATAGAATCTGTTTTGTCTAATGCAGAAAAAGACATTCAAGGAGGAGATATTTTTGTGTTTCATGATAACATAAAGTCATTCGAAAGACTAAGAAAAATTTTGCCCCAATTCTTGGATATTGCAAAGTCGAAAGGATTAAATTTTGCACTCATACAATGAGTTAGTCCTTCCTCTTAAAAACCGGAACGGTCGAACAAGGCTCGCCGTACATAATACTTTTCACATGAGGTTGTAATCTTGCTAATAATTCACTCATTGCGTATTCAGGACAGTTGATGTCTGAGCATCCTTTTATAATAATTTTCCCATTTTTATAAGCGCTTATATCAAGTGATTTGATTTCGTTTTTGATCAGTTCTTTTTCAAGGTCAAGTTTTGACCCTATGCAGAAGACTTCAGCATTTTGAACCAATTTCGAAGTAACTAACATGTAAGCCCATGTGGGAACAATTGCATCTGCTGAACAATGCACATAAACAGCCTTTTTTTCATATTTCTGCCAATCATTTTCCTTTATCCAACCTCTGAAATCTTTTTCTTTCAAAATAAGACCTTCCCATAACTGTGGAGCGATATCAACTTCAAGTATTTCAATTTTTGACTTAAAATCGGCTAAGTCAAGTTGAATGAGGCCGCTTTCCTGAACTTTATTCTTGATTTCTTCCATATGGTAAAATTAATGATTTCGTTGTGTTCTCGATCACAATTCCACTAGAACTAGAGATAAAAACATGAAGCAAATTGTTACATTTGCCGGTAATTCAAAGATTATGAAATGCTTTTTGTTTAGTTCTGTAATTTTTTTCTGCCTGGGATGTTCGTCAAAAGCATCAAAGTTAGAAGGGAGGTGGAA
>CAMATR010000244.1 GCA_945861175.1 Chitinophaga pinensis
ATGGTAAGGAAATTCTTTTGTGAGGGAATCAAACAACTGAAAAGCTTCAGTAAATCGGTGTTGTTCAATCAATAAGTCACCTTTAGAAAACCACACCATCGCCCTGTAATTGCTGTCTAGCCCAAAATTATCAGTGATCATTAATGAGAGCTGCAGAGCATCATTAGCGATTAATTTCGAAGTAGATTCTTTTAAGACACTTAATTGTGATTGAGCAAAATCAAATTCACCGTCATAATAGAAGATGCGTGCATTTTTAAATTTCGCTTCATGTCCGATCGGTTCGAATTTAAAATCTGATTCTATTTGCATATAGAGCAATGAGGCTTCCCAAATATCTCCATGAAGGACTTGGATATTCCCCAATTGCAATTTAACTTCTGCTTTTTGCATATCTGTTAGGCCAGGAAATAAAAGCGCCTCATTTAAATTATTCATCGCCTCTTCTGAACGATTGCCATAGAATGCAAGAATGTGACTCAATTCGATAATGAGAGATAAGGATGATTTTTTCTTGCCGACTCGATTAAGAGTGCTTTGATATTCCGAAATTGCATTTGAAAGTTCTTCCTGCGTATAACTTCTGTTCGAGGTGATTTCTAAAAATCGTGTATTTAGTAGTGAATTCTCAGCTTGATAGTAATAGAGTTTGTCTTCACCAAGAAGTGTCACGTATTTAAAGGCTTTTCGTGCGGTTTCGTATTCTTTATTCTCAACGCACATTTTACCAAGTTCCATGACACGTTTTCCTTGTTCATTAAGTCTTTTGTCCAAGGCTTGGACCTGAAGTAAGGCATTATTAAAGTTCTTTTTTTGGATAAATAACCAAATTAACATTTCTGAATAGGCAACTTCATTGGGCTTTTTTTGAACTCGTCTCAACAACTCATTCTTAAGTTGATTGTATGCATTCGAACTATCATCGGAAAAATCAATTTGACGAGAAAGTACTATTTGAATTGAAGTGGAATAACCGCTGTTAATATCAAGTAGATCTAAGTATTCATTAATCATTTTATCTGTTTGACCCTTAGCACTATACATTTCTGCAAATTGCAGATTTAAAGGATAGCTATCTTTTAAAATCTTTCGACCCTTCTCCAAAGCCAAAAGTGCCAAATCATTGCGATTTTTCGATTTAAAAACAGTGTACAGTCCAATAATTTCAGATGGATCAGTCTCTAAGTTTTCAATTAGTTCAGTATAAATTTTTTGTGCTTTATCTGCCTCTTGATTTTCGTCATAAAACACAGCTAGCATCACTTTGTATTCCTGGTCTGTCTTATTAAAGCTTATTTGTTTTTTAATAAGTTTTTCAGCTTCCTTGAACTTTTTGGTTTGAATTAAACAGTCATAAAACCGATTGAAGTTGATTTTAGAGGGTTCCTTGGCAAAAAGACGTTCATAATATATTTCTGCTTTTTCATAATCGCTATTTGAATAATAATATTGCGCCAATTGCTGGTCTGTCTCCACTTGAGCAATACATAGTTGACAAAAGAGAACAACGAGTATGGAAAGAATAAACTTCATCTGGTTGTTGATTTGTCTGCATTTTTAAGCTCTAAGGAACTCACAAAGGGCTCTAAAACATTATACACTTCAAAAAACATTTTTAATACTCTCTCTTTGTGGGTTTTATAATCGTTCAAGAGATGAGTCAATTGTTTTACTTTATTCTGCTCGAATTGAACATATTCATTGTATTTGGAGCGCTCTCCATTACCGTTTTCAACATCTGTCTTTAATAACTCGAGCGTTTTTTGCTCTTCTATTAAACCATTTTTAACTGATAAATAGGCCGTGCCCAAAGTTTGACTATTTAAGTCTTGGTTGTCTTTGACCTCTCCTTTTTCTCGCTTAAAGAACTTTTTTACTGTTTTATATTGTGACATTTTTTGTCCCAAATCTGTATCGATAGTGTCGGCTCGGTAATTGTTTCTAAGACGCAATTCTAAATTCATAAGTGACGTCCTAAAGCCTGCTAGAGTGTCTACACGATTTTTTTTAAGATCTTTTTGCAGTCTAACAACGGTTTGTTTCATGTCGCTAATCTGCTTTAATTGCTCATTTCGCTCTAAATCAGTACAAGAAAGAAGACTCAAAAATAGAATCCCAATAAGAAAGAGTCTTTTGTTCAACATAGATTTAAAGATAAATATACTTTGAAAGAATAATGCAGAGTAGTAGAATAGTTAGTGATTTTTAACAAAAAAAACCGCATTAAGGCGGTTTAATTAATTTATAGTGTCAAATCCAGTATATTTTCTAAGTGCTTCCGGAACAATAATGCCTTCCGTTGTTTGATGATTCTCAAGCAAGGCAGCAACAATTCTCGGCAGGGCTAAAGCTGAACCATTAAGTGTATGACAAAGTTGATTTTTCTTGTCTTGTGTTTTGAAACGAAGTTTCAATCGATTGGATTGAAAAGTGTCGAATCGAGAGCACGAGCTCACTTCTAGCCATTTCTCTTGTGCGGCAGAATAAACTTCAAAGTCGTATGTCATTGCAGAAGCAAATCCTGTATCTCCGCCACATAATCTGAGAATGCGGTACTGAAGACCAAGTTTTTCCAACAGGCCTTTTACATGATCAATCATCTCTTCTAAGGCCTTGGCAGTATTATCTGGATGTTCAATTCTTACTATTTCAACCTTATCAAATTGATGTAAACGGTTGAGTCCACGGACATCTTTTCCATATGAACCAGCTTCTCTTCTAAAACAAGGTGTATATCCTGTGAGTTTAATTGAGAAATCATCAGACGGTATAATCACATCTCTGTAAATATTAGTTAAGGGTACCTCTGCAGTTGGGATTAAATAAAAACCATCTTCAGGACAATAATACATTTGACCTTCTTTATCAGGTAGCTGACCCGTTCCATAACCAGAAGCTTCATTGACTACCAGCGGTGGGATGAATTCTTCGTAACCTGCTTTTTCCGCTTCTTCTAAGAAAAATGAGATTAGCGCCCGTTGCAATTTAGCGCCTTTCCCTCTATAAAAAGGGAAGCCTGCACCCGTTACTTTGACCCCAAGCTCAAAATCAATGAGTTCATACTTTTTTGCTAAGTCCCAATGTGGAAGAGGTTGAAATGTATAGTTTCTTTTCGTTCCAGATTCAAAAATAA
Organism: Chitinophaga pinensis; assembly: GCA_945861175.1. Lineage (GTDB taxonomy): Bacteria > Bacteroidota > Bacteroidia > Flavobacteriales_D > Crocinitomicaceae > M0103. The sequence continues at coordinate 3,134 of CAMATR010000244.1, forward strand.
TCTCATTGTCTTTTTCATCTTTTCCTGATTTCACAAGTTCATTTGGAACAGTGGGCAGGGTATAAAGTAATTGGGTTAATTCTTTTTCAAATTCGTCGACTGCTAGTTTTAATTTAGCTTCTGATACTTTTAGCGCTGCAGTTTTGTTCTTTGCATCATTGGCCTCTTGTTGTTTTCCTTGTTTGAAAAGATCCCCAATCTCCTTGGCTAATTGATTTAGTTCAGCAGCGATATTTTCAAGGTCGGTTTTATTATTTCTCCAGTTAAGATCTGTAGAAATAATTTTCTCAATGGTCTCTGTTGCGTCAATATTGCGCTTTTTCAGCCCTTCAATAAGAGCATTTTTGTCTGTTCTAATCCTTGTTATTTCAAGCATCTTTTCTAATTTTTGACGGGCGAATTTAGGAAAATAATAGCTAAAAGGGCTAAATTAAGTGCCCAGATTAAATGAGATAAAAAAAGGCGAACAATATAGTGTTCGCCTTTTTAAAGTTATTGTAAATATTACTTATGCTTCTGTTAGTTCAAATGGAACTACAGAGACAAATGAACGATTGTCTTTTTTCTTACGGAATTCTACTTGTCCATCAACTAGCGCGTACAATGTATGGTCTTTCCCAATTCCAACATTTTGACCTGGGTGGTGTTGAGTCCCTCTTTGACGAATGATGATATTGCCTGCAATTGCAGCTTGACCACCAAAGATTTTAACTCCCAATCTTTTGCTATGAGACTCACGACCGTTTTTCGAACTACCGACTCCTTTCTTGTGTGCCATGGTATTTAAATTTTTGTTTCAGTTTAACTGAAAATGTTATTAAGCTTTTATGTCTTTAATTGTGATCGCCGTAAAACTTTGACGGTGACCATTTTTCTTTTTGTAACCCTTTCTTCTTTTCTTTCTGAAAACGATTACTTTGTCACCTTTAACGTGATCCAATACTTCTGCGGTTACCGAAGCACCTGCTATAGCTGGGGCGCCAACATTGATCTTCCCACC
>CAMATR010000245.1 GCA_945861175.1 Chitinophaga pinensis
ATAATGTGGAGCCCAGAACCCACATTAAAAAACGGGGCGTATTCCGAAAAGCCATATGAGTAGGGCAAAGGGAGAAAAATGAAAAAATTATTATTGATAACCGTAGTTATTTTCTTGTCAACAGCCACAATGACTCAAGAAAATAACAAGGGTAAAACAGCCGCCGCAAATAAACTTCCAGAAGATAGAATAATAAATCATATTGAGGGATTACGAAAAATTACTCAAAAATATTCTAACGCGCCGGTAGAAGGCTTACAGAAAATACGTTTATATCTTGATGAGAATTTGCCGGATATAATGAAATCAGCTGCTGAAGTATTTGTATTAATGTCTACGGGAGATAATGATGAAAAGAAAATAAAAAGAGTTGTTGAACTAAATAAAAGAATCAGTGCACTATTTAAATTATTTGATAAAGATATTGGAGTTTTCGAAAATAATATAAAAAAAGTACAATTCGAGGCAGATAATTATTATAACAATAATTTTCAAATGTATGAGGGGCATCAATATTTTATTCAAACTTATTTTGAAATACTCCGTGATTTCATTAAAAGGAATGAAATTAAACTGGGTATTGACGAAACTAAAATTGTAAAGCAACATGCTTTGGCTCTAAAAGCATTTCAAAGTAAAGTAGAAATATTTAAGGTGTTAGAAATAATAAAAAATTCTGATATCGATAAAATAATTGACATTAAACCAATTGATATGACAAATGAGCAATATGTTACAATTCTAAATGATTATGCATTTTTTTTGATTGAAACATTTAGAAATAAAATAGACTCGGACACTCGCGCGAATTTACAGCTTGGAAAAAGTTTACTCGAAAAGTTGATTCAGGAATATCCTACAAGAAAAACACTATATAATAATTTAGCAGATGCATATGTTGCAGAATCAGGATTATTTTATTTAAACATAATTCAAGAATTATATAAAAAACATAAAGAGTTAAGTGATGGTAAGGTCAATCCCTTTTACGAATATATTATAAACATACCAGAAGATAGAGATGTTAGTAAAATACTGATAGACATGCATACAAATGGCTGGATAGAAAAAGTAGAATTGGATTCAGATTATGAAGATTATAGTGAAGAAGAAGGGGGCGAATATTACATCAAGCTTTTCACTAAAGAGATTGTAAATAAAATATTTCATAGAGTTGGTGGAACTTTACAAATTCACACACTTTCTATTGATGATGGTTATATAGGTGGAGCTGAAGGGCCTAGTAAATTTTCTCCTGTTCCTTTTGATAATAAATTATATTTAGTTGAGTATAGTTTTGAAAATAGTAATAAAATTGAAGCTATTCATATTGTATCCGATAAGAATAGAGCAAAAGAGTTAATTACATTCGATCATGAATTTGAGATTACACTAAAAGACAAATACAAACCCAAATTCAAATCCATGGAAAACATGCAGGAAAATATTTTAAATAAAAACAATTTAGTTGTATTCGATGAAAATAGTGCTTTAGCAAAAAAAGTGCAAAATATAGAATCTGAAGTTTACGAAAAAAAATTAAGAGATGAAGGTGATCCAATGATGGGTTATTCTGCAAAAAGTGTTGCATACGAAGATATAAACAATGACACAAAAAAAGAATTTTTTGTGGAAATTATTAGAAATGGTAAGTGGAGTTCTAACTATTTACAAATTGTTGATGCCAAAAGTGGTGAAGTAATAAAATCCGAGATTAATAAAAAATTAATGGAATGTTCTACCGGCGACAATTTCATAGAAGTATATTTATATAAAGATAGCACATTCATATTGAGTCTTAACTCCTTTACTAAAACCCCTACAGTTTTATATCAGCTAGTAAAAAATAAAATAACAACTATTTGCGAATTTGAGAATAAAGTTATACACATTAAAAATATACAAAAAGAGAAAGCAGTTGAAAAAAGACTTCAAGAAATTTCAAAATTAAATTTGGAATACATGAAATCCGAGGAGATATTAAATAAAAAGATAAACGAACTTAAGAAAACTGACCCGACTTTTAAAGAAAAAAGTCGATTTGAAAATGATAAAGATTATACTGAGAGATTGAGTCTTATGAACTCAAAAATAGATTCAATAAAAAAAGAAATTAATAGAGAACTGAATATTGAAGATATTAAGGATTATTTATTTCCTACAAATAATATTAATATTATTATTGATCCCGAAAAATATAATGCAAATAATGAAAACTGGCCCATGACAATTATTAATAACAGCTACCAAAAGGAACAAATTGATATAATACTCAATATAAAAAAAGAAGAAGCAGCTTCTCTTTGGGAAAATTGGGATAAAACAGTAAAGAAAGGATTTCTATCAATTGATGTAAGAAATCAAGTTGGATTATCCAAAATACAAATTGAAGATACAGTAACCGGGAACATCTTTGAACAAGAAATAAACTTGTTCAAAGCATTTCGACATGTGGCATTAGCAAATGAAATAGCACTTAGTCCTGATGGAAAATTATTAGCTGCCTGTGATGATTACTATGCTAAAATATTTGATATCGAAACTGGGAAAGAGATAAAATATTTTATATTTGGTGGTAGCAGAATAAACTCAATACGATTTAGTCCTGATGGAAAATTATTAGCTGCCTGTGATGATTACTATGCTAAAATATTTGATATTGAAACTGGGAAAGAGATAAAATATTTTAAATTTGATTATAGAAGTATAAGCTCAATACAATTTAGCCCTAATGGAAAATTATTAGCTGCCTGTGATGATTACTATGCTAAAATATTTGATATCGAAACTGGGAAAGAGATAAAATATTTTAAATTTGATGATAGCAGAATAAACTCAATACAATTTAGCCCTAATGGAAAAACAATAGCAATAAGTAGTAGTCGTAGTTATTATGATGAAGATATAGAAAAAATTGAAAATATGGTACGAATTTTCGATATCGAAACAGGTGATCAAAAAAAATCTTTTGAGCAAAATGTTGGTGTAAATACACTTGCATTCAGCCCTGATGGAAAAACAATAGCAATAGGTAGTAGTGTTGAAGATGGAGAAATAATTGAAAATATGGTACGAATTTTCGATATCGAAACAGGTGATGAAAAAAGGATTTTTGGATACGAAAGTGAAGTAACATTAATTAGATATAGTCTGGATGGAAATTATTTAGCAACTGGTACCGTTGATCATAAAGTACAGATTTTTTCGATTGAAGAACCAGAAGACATTGAAGTTCTATCACTCACAGAAGAAAGCTCAGTTGAACAAGTTGCCTTTAGCAAAGATGGTAGATATTTAACAACTTGTGGTAAAAACTTCGCAAATATATATAGAACATTACTCTATTCAGAAGTGTATGAAGAAGAATCCGAAGGAGAAGAGAATAAAGCAGAATCCGAAGAAAGTGAATCAGAAGAAAATGTAGTAGACGATTCTAATGAAGAAGTATCCGAAGAAAACGAATCAGAAGAAAATAATAATTTAGCGACAGTAAAGAAAAAATATCTGATAACCAATACGGGAGCTGGACAAATCATTAAAGGATTTAGATAAAGCCACAAAAGATTTTGAAAAAGAGATGGAAAAATTAAAGAATTTGTATTAAAATACTTTAATAAGGATTAAAATAGTGAAAAGAACAACTTTTTATATTATAATTTTAATATCCTCTTTTTCTGTTATGGTAATTAGTTGTGGAAAGGGTGGTAAAAAAACAAAAACCAATACCCAAAATTATAAACAAGAGGAAGTGACTATAGAAGGGACATACAGTTATTCTAATAAAAACGAAGGATTAGAATGTGAAATTTCAATTTATGGAGATTCATGGTCTGGCGTGACTTCAATGTGGGGTAATGTTGAATATCAAAATGGTATTATGAATAAGAATTCATTGTATGATGAATCTGGTTATGTAAGAATAGGAAGCGCTAACGGTAGAACTTTACATACAACTTTTGGGAGTGGAACAAGTATAACATTACATAAACAGTGAATCAAACCAAGTGGAGACCAGATCCCACTTTAATAAACGGGGCGCAACCGAGAAGCCAAATGAGTAGGAAAATGGAGAAAAAAAAGGAAAACAAATTATAATTCCCGGAGCGATAAATAATATTTT
>CAMATR010000246.1 GCA_945861175.1 Chitinophaga pinensis
GTTGATTACTCAACCAATTAAAGGTACAGCGCCCAGAGGAAAAAATAGTGAAGAAGATGAGCTGAATAAAAAACACCTTTCTGAAGATCCGAAGGAACGTTCTGAAAATATTATGATTGTAGATCTTGTAAGAAACGATCTTTCTATACTCGCTTTGAAAGGTTCTGTGCACGTCGATGAATTGTGCGGTATTTACACTTATGATACAGTTCATCAAATGATTTCGACCGTTTCATGCGAAATTGCAGAAAACACTCCTTTTATAGATGTTTTGAAAGCAACTTTCCCTATGGGCTCAATGACTGGAGCCCCAAAAATAAGAGCTATGGAATTAATAGAAGAATATGAATCCTTCAGAAGAGGTGTTTTTTCTGGTTCAATTGGATATATCCAGCCTAATGGAAATTTTGATTTCAATGTTGTCATAAGAACTTTACTTTACAATGCCAATGAAAAGTATCTATCATGCTCTGTTGGCAGCGCAATTACGATTGGTTCAGATCCTGAAAAAGAATTTGAGGAGTGCATGGTGAAAGTCAAGCGTATCATGTTTGGGATGAATGAGTAAAATCGAGGGATATTTCAAATCGTTTGTCGAACAACACAAGTTGAATCACTCCGTTGTTGCCTGCAGTGGAGGGGTTGATTCAATGGTTCTTCTTCATTTGGCGTCAAAATTTATAGTTAAAACTGAGGTTGTTCATATAAATTATCAGTTGCGTGGAGACGATTCGGATAAAGACCAGTTGTTTGTGCAGCAAGAAGCCGAAAAGAGAGGGATTAAAGTCTCATTCCATAAAGTTGATTTACGCAAACAGTTAGATAAGGAAGGAGGGAATCTTCAGGAAATAGCAAGAAATATTCGATATGAAATTTTGAGATCTTCCTTTGTGGAAAATAACTCGAAGGTTTTGTTTGCTCATCATGCAGATGATCAGATTGAAACTTTTTTCCTCAATTTAGCCCGGGGAGGCGGTATGATGGGCTTGTCCGGAATGCTACAAATAAATGAATGGAAATATCGACCACTTCTTAACTTCACTAAGGCAGAAATTATTGAATACGCAATTGAAAAGGGTATTTCATGGAGGGAGGATCGTTCCAATGAAAAATTGGATTATTCTCGCAATAAATTGAGAAATGTTTTCTTACCTGAAATTTCTGCATTGAATCCCGCCTTCGCAGCCGATACTCTTTTTTTAATTGAACGATTTCAGCAGAGTATTCTATTGGTTCAATGCGATATGAAATCCTTTTTGGATGAGTTTGATAAATCTTCATTGTTACCATTTTTCATTTATGATAATTGGGATGAAATTCATTTGATGGAATTTTTCCGTGTTTATAATTTACCTGCAGGTCTGTTTAAAGAATTAAAAAAATTAAGGAAGTCTTCAAAAGGAAAAAAAATAGAACTAAATAATTCGCAGTTTAAATCAATTTTTAAAGAAGAAGAAGGGTATTATTTCTCAAAGCTTCTTCCGCTAAGAAAATGGATCATTGTAAAAGAGGTTTGCAACCAATTGCCAATTCATTTTGATTTAAATTCCCTGTATCTTGATCCTGATAAAATACGTGGGGAATTGACTGTAAGAGAATGGGAGAAAGGGGATCGTATTAAACCTGCCGGTATAAAAGGCTCCAAACTTATCTCAGATATCCTAACGGATGCAAAAATTCCAGCTAATAAGAAAAAGGAACAACTCGTAGTTACGGATCATGAAAAAGTAATCTGGTGTGTTGGCTTTTCTATCAGCCGCCTTGCTCTGGCTTCTTCCGATTCCAAAATTATAAAATTGACAATTGAACAATTAGACGATTGATCAGGCTCTTTTGATTCCTTAAAATACCGTTTAATAACTTTATTTCTTATCAATTAAGTAGTTCTACGTAATCTTCTTACAACTATTACGCAACTGCACTTAGTGGGTTAAGTGTAAATTGATTTTTGATGATTTAATAACTGATTTATCCCCATCTAATAGCGACAACTTTGTTTCAAGAAACGAAAACAAAGAGTTATGAAAATGATAAAAATCACAGCAGTAGTAAAAATCATCATCGCAGCAATCTTGATTAATACATCAGCAAAAGCTCAAACTGGAAAAGTTTGGGTGAAAGTTGCTGACGAGCAAGTATTGAATTCTATAGAGGTTAAAAACACATGGGCATTATATAATGTTACTGCAGTGAAGCAAGCTTTTCCAGCATCTCAAAATAAAGAAAGTTTGAAAGTCGTTGAGGTGACTTGTAATTGTGATGCAAATGATTTATTGGTTGCTTTGTCCAATCTAACGAAAGTTTTTGCTCGACCTGAGATAGCGCCAAATTATACAACACTTGGTTTGCCAAACGATTACAACTTGACATTCGCGAATGATTATGCTTTGAATTTGATTAACGCTGGGGCTGCTTGGGTTATTACAACTGGAGACACGAATGTTGTTATCGCTATAACAGATGCGAATTATCACCTAGGACATGAAGAATTAGTTGGAAAATACACATTCGTTTCTGATAACTACAGCACAGATTATACGCACGGCACAGCTGCTGCAATTACTGCTGCTGGAAACACAAACAATGGAATGGGAAAAAGTTCAATTGGTTACAATAGCCGTTTGCAACTGCGAGTAATGGATTACAATGAATTACTTTCAGCAACGTATTCAGGCGCTAAAGTAATCAATATGAGTTGGGCGTCTGGTTGCTACTATAATTACTATGCACAAGAGATCATCAACGAAGTATACGCAAATGGTTCTACAATGATTGCAGCAGCAGGAAATGGTGGTACATGCGGCAGTCCTGACAACTTGGTTTATCCTGCAGCATTTGATCACGTGATTGCTGTATCAAGTGTTGGGCCTTTTGATAACCATGAGCGTTACGTTGGAAATCCAGCATCTACACACCAACACAATAGTTCTGTGGATATTTGTGCTCCTGGATACGATATCCCATTGTCAACTTCTCCTGGATATTATGTTACTGGTAACGGAACTTCTTTCGCAGCGCCTTATGTTTCAGGAACTGTAGCCTTAATGTATGCAGTGAATCCATGTCTTACACCAGATAACGTTGAGCTGATTTTGAAAACAACAGCGGTGAACATTGATGCTGTAAATCCTGCTTATGTTGGTAAACTTGGTGCTGGAAGAATGGATGCAGGTCAAGCAGTAAGTATGGCCGCTAAATTCAATACAATGACTGTTTCAGGAACTGTAAATGTGGAATGTACAACAATGGCTCAAAGCATTTCTTTAAATACAAATTATGACGGTACAGCACCATTCACAATTAATTGGGACAACGGTGCAACTGTTGCACAATTGAATAACTTATCTGAAGGAAATTATGTTGCAACAATACATGATAGTAAAGGATGTGTGGCTACTTATAGTACTCATATCAATGCGTTAGAACCAATGATTGTAAATGCTGAAATGACGCCTGCGCTTTGTCATGATGCATACAATGGAAGTTTGAACACATTGGTTGAAGGTGGAAATGGGATCTATACTTACGCATGGGAAAACGGTGAAACTGCAGCAAATTTAGAAGGCTTAAAAGAAGGTTTTTACAATGTGACAGTTACCGATGGAAACGGTTGTACAGTTCTAAATACTTTCCATGTTGCTGAACCTACTGCACTTACTGCTACGATAGCACACGTTGACCAACTTTATGTCAATCATGCGAATGTTGATGTAACCATTACAGGTGGAACAGCTCCTTACACTTACACTTGGAACAATGGCGCAATAACGCAAGATTTAAATGAAGTTGATGGTGGATTTTATGAAGTGTTGATCACCGATGCAAATGGTTGCCAAGTATCTGCAAATGCAATAGTGGATGCACATGAGGCGGCTGAAGATGGTCAAGCAAGCATTGCACCTGAGTTGAGCGTGGAACAGGGGAATGATCCACAAAATATGCTTGTGATAAATGAAGTTGCAACGACAGAATTAAATGTTTACCCGAACCCAGCAATAGAGGATGCTACTGTAGCTTGGAATGGAGAGGAAGTTCAAAAAGTAGTACTGATGACCATCACTGGTCAGCAAATTCAAACGATCGAAGCAATTAACCTGCAAAAAGTAGAATTGACAG
>CAMATR010000247.1 GCA_945861175.1 Chitinophaga pinensis
AGAGATTCTTTTTTTGAATTGCCGACAACAGCGCTTTCTATAAAACATGAAGAAAAGGAGTATGGTATTTTTATGACTGAAAGTGCTATGGGCTATCAACTATTTTATTGCAAGGAATTTCCGATTGATCATATGGATTTACTTACCAAAACCCAGTCCAACATTCACTTAGTAGACTCAAGTAAAAGTAAACCAAAATACAAACCGGAAAACCAAATTTTGAAGGTGATGATAAAGAATGGGAGAGTCGCCTACGAATTATGTCAACTGGAAGATGTCGCTCCTTTATTTTAAAATAGAACGTATAGATCAAATAAATTATGACGAAAATAAAACTAAACAACATCCGAGATTTTGAAGATTTGATTAAAGAATTAAATGAAGATGATGGAACCGAATTGTCTTTTCAAAGCGAGGAAATTCCAACATCTTATCCATGCATTGCAATTCATCACTATTCTGACGATGTTGATTTTGGAAGTGTGTATTATGTTGAATTCGTTTATTTCAATGACTTTCATTCATGTCTAAAATCTATTAACTTAAATTAAACTATCAAACAAAACATCATGACAAAAGAACAACAATTAGAAAAAGAAAGAGAACTTTTAGAAACCCTTCAGGAAGAATCTCTAAAAATGCTTGAGCGATTAAAAAATAATGGTCTGCATCCTCAAATTGACTTCCAAAGAGCCAAAGAAGTCATTGGCAGAATCTTTCATAATGAGCTCGATTACTTAGACAGAGACAGTGATGATTACTATGATCTGTATATGGATTATTATTTTAAAGACTAATAACTAATAACTAATTACTAAAAATTGCTATCTTTCTAGTATGGAAAAACATGTATTATCTAAATCTACCTTTATTAAAGGGATACAATGCCAAAAAGCATTGTATCTCAATAAGTATCACAAAGAACTAAAAGAAGAAGTTAGTACGGCGCAACAAGCAATTTTTTCGCAAGGTACTAAAGTAGGTGAACTAGCTACCCAATTGTTTCCAGGAGGTGTAGATTGCACCCCTGAAAGTTTTTACGATTTCCAGAAGGCGGTAATTCGCACCCAAGAAGAAATCACTAAGGGAACAAAAATAATCTATGAAGCTGCTTTTCAGTTTAACGGAGTACTTGCTGCATTAGATATTTTGGTTCAAGATGAGAATGGGTGGAAAGCATACGAAGTAAAGAGTTCAACCGGTGTTACAGAAACATATCAGTTAGATGCAACAATACAATACTATGCTATTACAAATTCAGGTATAGATTTAAAAGATATTTCAATTGTATACATCAATAATGAATATGAAAAAAATGGACCTATTGATGTAAAACAACTTTTCGCAATTGAATCAGTAAAGGATAAAGTTTTAGAATTACTACCTGGAATTCCTAATAAGGTTGCTGCCTTAAAAAAAGTGTTAGTTCAGAATGAAATCCCCGATATAGATATTGGGCCCCACTGCAACGATCCTTATACATGTGATTTTGCTAGGCATTGCTGGAAGAAAATTCCGAAGTATTCAGTTTTTAACATTGCTAATTTAAGAGATCCAAAGAAATTCGACTTGTATAATAAAGGGGTAGTAAATTTTGCAGACGTCCCGGAAGACTTCCCTTTAAATGAAAATCAATGGATGCAAGTGAAGAGCGAGTTGAATAATGAAACGTTTATTGACAAAAACAATATTAATGAGTTTGTAAATGGGTTGAAATATCCATTATACTTTATGGATTTTGAAACATTTGCAACGGCAGTTCCATTATTCGATAAAAGCCGACCCTATCAGCAATTAGTATTTCAATATTCTTTACATATTCTTTCAAGTACTAATGAAGAATTGGTTCATAAAGAATTTCTTGCAGAAAATAATGGTCAAGATCCAAGAATCGCCTTTATAGAAAAACTGATTGACGATTGTGGAGATAAAGGAGATATTCTTGTCTATAATATAGGCTTTGAGCGCGGCAAATTAGCAGATTTAGCAGCAGCATTTCCCAAATATAGCTTTGGAATAAATAAAATTATAGTACGCCTAAAAGATCTGATGGTTCCATTTCAACAACGTTGGTATTATACACCTGCAATGCAAGGCTCTTATTCTATTAAAAAAGTTTTACCTGCATTGGTGCCAGAATTATCTTATAACGATTTGAACATAAAAGAAGGTGGGACTGCTAGTAATACTTTTGCCGCCATGTTGATGGGAGAATTTGAAGGGGATATTAATCAAACACGAAATGATTTATTAGCCTATTGCAAATTAGATACACTTGCAATGGTTGAGATATTAAATAAACTTAAAACGTTATAAAATGGGATTTGATTATTTATTTCAAAAAAGGTGGCGTGATATTTCAAGAGATGAGAGAAGATTCTGCGCGGATTTAGTATTTCAGTTGAAGATAAATGGAACAGAAAAAGAATTTATCAAATGGATTATTCTTCATAACAAACTAAATATAACGAGTTTTAAAGATTTTGAAATTGATTTTGAGGTATGTTTTTATCGTGACCTAATATTTGATTATGAATTAGAAAAGAATGTGACTTTAACAGGTAAAAAAGAAATAAAAGGGTTTTTGAAACGCACTTTTGATATTTGCATTTTTTTGCCGGACGATATAATAATCATAGAAGCGAAAGCTGCTAAGGGCATGACAAGTGAACAAATGATGGAGTTTAAATATGATAAACTTGCAATAAAAAGTTGCTTAAAGTATTTAAAACTACCATCAAAAAATGTTCATGTTATCGGTCTAGTTAGTCAAGAATATGATACAACCGCCATAAAGACACTCAACAAAAAGCACAACTACTTTAATGGAATTATCTCCTGGGCTGATATAGAAGATAATAATACGCTAAAATACATTCAGCCAAATAAATTAAAAAAAGTTTATAAGGAAACAAGTAAAAAAAGAAAACCTGGTGAGCTCGAATTAATTAATCATCTCGTTGACCTAACTAATAGAATGCACGAGCATATTCAAAATGAAAAAAATTAAATATGGCAAACAAAACAACTGAAATCAAAAACCTAATTGGCTTTTTAGAAAAAAATAATTTTTATGCAGAATGCCCTTGCGGAGATTCGTTTAAATTAAAAGAAGCAAACCTTTTTGCATTGGATGAATTTAATCCCGAAGCAGAAGAATTATACAAGGAAATGAAATTGGCCATTGCAGGGCGTAGAGCGGAACTAAAACAATTAGAAAAGAAAGGACCGGAGCGCAGTGAAAATACAAGTAAGAGTGTAAACCTTGGTTTTATTTTTGAACGAATTGCACCCACTTTGCCAGACTTCCCTTTTGATAAAAACGATTGCCGAAGTATGTTTGATCCGATTGATTATGTTATTTTTAATGGGCTTCACAAAACAGGCAAAGTAGATAAACTCTTTTTTGTGGATATAAAATCGGGTGAGGCCCGCTTGAGTAAAACTCAAAAACAAATAAAGGAAATTGTAGAAAACAAAAAGGTAATATTTAAACTTTACTAAGATGAACGCAGATTTAATAAAATTCTTCTCTTACCAACGCCAAATTTTTGGAGTTTGTCCTTGTTGTGGCGAATTGTTTCGCTTAAGCGATTGTAAGGTTTACCGAAAAGATGCTCCAATAACTGATTGGAAAGAAAAACTGGAAAAACAAAGTACAGCCCTCGACCGCTTTGAAGAGAAATTAGATGAAAAAATGGAAGCTATGCGTGAAAAAGCTCGTGAAACAGGCCGTAAACAAGCCGATAAGCTCATTAAAAAAGTAGATCCTGTGTTTGCTCCTTTAAAACTGAATCCGGATGATGCAAAAGTGGTATTTCATCCAATTGATTTCCTCGTTTTTAATGGTATGAAAGCAAAAGACCTTAAAAGCCTAATCATATTAGATTCTAAGGAAAAGCCCAAAGACCTTCTACCAGTTCAGGAAAGCGTAATGAACACGATAGCAAAAGGAAATTACGAGTGGTTGACCATGAATGTAGAGATTGGTGGAAAAATTACAATAAAATAGTCTGCATTAGTCGATTTCTCCGCATTTCACAATTTGTTAAAAACTATATGTTATGATTCTTTATATTTTATTCATCTCTTA
>CAMATR010000248.1 GCA_945861175.1 Chitinophaga pinensis
CCTCTCATGCGAAAAGTCATTAATTCTAATAAATAGGGCTTTGGATTTTTACGAATATCCTCATTGATTTTCCTGACAGTTCGAATAACATCCAAAATATTATTTCCATTGACTTGAGCAGTCTCCATGCCATATCCAATTCCTTTGTCAATGAATTGCTTGCATCTAAACTGCTCTGAAGATGGTGTTGACAAGCCCCAACAATTATTCACAACTGCGAAAATGACTGGTAAATCCCAAACAGATGCCACATTTAAAGATTCATGAAAATCACCTTCTGATGCACCCCCATCTCCAGTAAAAACAATGGTCGACTTCTCCGCTTTATTTAATTTGTTTGCCAATGCGATCCCATCAGCAATTCCCAACTGTGGACCAAGGTGAGAAATCATTCCTACTAGTTTATACTCTTGAGTTCCGAAATGAAAAGACCTATCGCGACCTTTTGTAAAGCCCGACATCTTTCCTTGAAATTGAGCGAAAAGTCTATTAAGTGGAATATTTCTTGTTGTGAAAACCCCGAGATTTCTGTGCATTGGCAGAATGTATTCATCTTCATTCATTGCATACGCGCAACCTACAGAGATTCCCTCTTGACCCCAACCAGAAAACCATTTTGTGATTTTCCCTTGACGAAGTAATATCAACATTTTTTCTTCAATCATCCGAGGACGGAGAAGAATTTTATAAATTTTCAAAAGTTCTTGATCATCAAATCCTTCACGATTGAAATCGATATATCTTTTCTCTAAAACTTCCATGGCTTATTAATTGTAAAAAGTGCCTACAAATCTAACTGAATTTGACGCAACAGTCACTCAAATTATTTGGAAAAATACCAACAAAAAAGGTCGGTCAAATTGACCGACCTTCCGATATTGTAATTTTAAGATTAAACCAAACCTTGATCAATCATCGAATCAGCAACTTTTACGAATCCTGCAATATTTGCACCTTTAACGTAGTCAATTGTTCCATCTTCTCTCTTACCGTACTTCACGCAAGCCTCATGAATAGAAACCATAATTCCATGTAATTTACCATCTACTTCTTCAGCAGACCAAGAAAGACGAAGACTGTTTTGAGACATCTCCAATCCAGATGTTGCAACCCCTCCAGCATTTGAAGCTTTACCTGGAGAGAACATTACTCTTGCTTGATCAAATACCTGAATTGCTTCTGGTGTAGAAGGCATATTTGCACCCTCAGCAATGGCAATTACTCCATTCGCAACAAGTGTTTTTGCTTCATTACCGTCAAGTTCATTTTGAGTAGCACATGGAAGAGCAATGTCAACTTTTACTTCCCAAGGACGCTTACCAGAAACAAATTTTGCAGATGGATATTTTGCTACATATTCTTCAATTCGACCACGTTTTACATTTTTCAATTCCATAATGAACGCAAGCTTATTAGCATCAATTCCTTCATTATCAATAATGTAACCAGATGAGTCAGAAAGTGTTACCACTTTAGCACCCAATTCTGTCGCCTTTTCACAGGCATATTGAGCAACATTTCCTGAACCAGAAACAGAAACAATTTTACCCTTAAATGAATCGCCTTTCAACGCCAACATTTCTTTTGCAAAATAGACTGTGCCATATCCTGTAGCTTCTGGACGAATCAAAGATCCACCCCAATTTCTTGCTTTCCCAGTCAAAACACCCGTAAATTCATTACGAATTCTTTTGTACTGTCCAAACATGTAACCAATCTCGCGCCCACCAACACCGATATCTCCAGCTGGAACATCCGTATCAGGACCTATATGACGAGAAAGCTCAGTCATGAAAGACTGGCAGAATTTCATTACTTCATTATCTGATTTTCCTTTTGGATCAAAATCAGAACCTCCTTTACCTCCGCCCATTGGCAAAGTAGTAAGAGAGTTTTTAAAAATTTGTTCAAAACCTAAAAATTTCAAAATAGATAGGTTAACCGATGGATGAAAACGCAATCCACCTTTGTAAGGACCTATCGCTGAATTAAATTCAACTCGATAACCCCTATTTATTTGAACCTCACCTTTATCATCTAACCAAGGAACTCTAAAAATGATTGTTCTCTCCGGTTCTACAATTCTATCCAGAATTTTATTTTCCTTGTATTTCGGAGTTTCCTCAATAACTGGTATAACAGCCTCAGCAACTTCATGAACCGCTTGAATAAATTCTTTTTCATGACCATGAGTAGCCTTCACCTTTTCCATGAAAGCATCAATTTGAGCTTGATATTTAATTGACATTATCTTAATTTTTAAAAATGACGAGGCAAATGTAACTAATTTTAACAGCTGAGGATGAAAAAAATATAAACAGATAAATTTGCAAAAAAATCAGAATTAAAAGTCACAAGAATATTTTACTTATTTAGTTATCAAAGATTCAATTGATCACTTTTACTCATTGAAACGCAACTTTTCTTACCTTTGGTCGTTTGAATCTTGTATTAAACTATTATTTGTTGCTAATGAAGCTGAAGTTTTATAGTGTATTATCAATGCTTTTGGTTTGCTTTTCATACTTCTCTCAAACTACACAAAATTATGTCTGTCTTGAAGAAGATACAACGGTCTGTGTAGGGCAACAAGTTGAAATATACAATTGCTTAGGGACTGGTCCGGGATCAGGCAATACTGCAGGAGGACTTTTTCTTTCATCTCCCTCAAGTGTCAGTTTGATTGATGATGTTTGGTCCGCATCTGTTCCAATAGGTTTTAATTTTAGCTTTTACAATAATACCTACTCTCAATGCGTGATTGGATCTAATGGATTAATTTCATTCGATCTGTCAAAAGCGAACCAATACTGCGCTTGGTCATTTACTGGTATTACACCCTTACCAAATCCAACTTTTGCTGATGCCAAAACTTCAGCAATGATTTGTTATCAGGATATGAATCCATCGCTTGGTGGTCAAATTCAATATCAAACACTTGGAACTGCTCCGAATAGAATCTTCGTTGTATTATACAAAGAAATCCCAACTTTCTCCTGCGGTGAATGCTCTTATATGTCAATAATGCTCTTTGAAAGCTCAAATAATATTGAATTTCATATCGGCAATAAACCTCTCTGCGCTGGATGGAATTCTGGATTAGCGCTTCAAGGAACTGAAAATTCAGCAGGAACGACAGCTAACACCACACCGGGAAGAAATATTTCACAATGGTCGGCGAACCAAGAATGCAAAAGATATACTCCAACAACTTCCTCAAATACAAATGCTTATACCATTACGAATGAAGAATATATATTGGTTTCATCAGTTGGTACATCAGTAATGTGGGGTAATACCAATGGTCAAACTTTCCCCTACAACAATGGGTCTCTTTTGGTCAATGTGACGCCGGGAAATACCGGTTATTTTATAACAAATACGGCTTGCGGAACGAGTATAGGTTCAGTTTCTGATACTACTTGGCTCACAGGTTTAGTTAGCGCTGTTTCGGCAATTCCAAGTTCTGACTTTTGCAGTTCAGGAAGCGGAGAGGTAAGTGCTATTGGAAATTCTGGGGTTACACCATACAGTTTCGTTTGGAGTAATGGAGCAACAAGTTCGGAAATTACGAATCTCTTTGCTGGAACATATTCTGTAACTATGACAGATGCTTTAGGTTGTTCCTCTTCTGCAACTGCAATTGTTGGCGATTCACCAGCCAGTTACAGCGCAACTAGCACCCTCGTTTCATGCTCAGGAGAAAATGACGGAACAGCAACAGCTATTATGACCCCTCAATTAGGTAATTTGACCTATTTATGGAATGATGCTCAGTTACAGACTTCCTCCACTGCAATTGGACTATTAGCCGGGACTTATCAATGCACAATCACTTCAGATATTGGATGTTCGGGAACGGTCACAGTAACAATCAATACGATTCCTGCAATGGTTGTCAGCGCTGCTGCAATTTCAGATGTAACATGCAATTCAGGTTCAGATGGAACAATTTCTGTTTCCGTTGCGCAAGGTACCGGCACACCTCCCTTTTCATACAGTTGGGA
>CAMATR010000249.1 GCA_945861175.1 Chitinophaga pinensis
GGGTAATTCTGTTTTCTCTTAAGTTGTTAAGAACAGCAATAAAAGCATCGTCCGTTTGACGGTATATTTTTGACAGCTCTACATAAACAGGCGCCTGTTCTGCGATGACGCGAGCATTAAAAAAAAACATCCCTGTATAATAATTTCTAAGAATGTTCCATTCGTCGGGTTTTACAACAGGGGGGAGTTGCAGTAAGTCCCCGATAAATAAAACTTGAATCCCACCGAAAGGCTCATTTATTTTTCTTGCATTACGCAATGTCCAATCCATGGCATCAAGCAAATCTGCCCGAAGCATGCTTACTTCATCTATGATAAGTAACTCGAGATTGCGCATCAATTGCAAGCGTGTTTTGTTCATGTTAAAATGACGGGCAAGAGAATCTTTACTTTCGAAGCGTACTCTTTCCAGCGTGGGCATTTCATTTATAAATTCAGGAATAAAACCTGCGAAGGGTAATTGAAAAAATGAGTGAATAGTAACGCCACCGGCGTTTAGGGCGGCGATACCGGTGGGGGCAACGATAACAGTATTTTTAAAGGTAGATCCAATGATTTTTTTGAGCAAAGTTGTTTTTCCTGTTCCTGCTTTGCCTGTTAGAAAAATAGGCTGTTTTGTTTGATTGATAAATCGTTCGGTAAACTCAGCGGGATCAATTGAAAGATTGTAGTTGGATGTATTCATTCATTTGAAGGTAAGTAAAACTTCGTTTCTTGCGATGAATAATTAACGCTATTTGCATAAATTTTGAAATCTTCCATCAAAAACCGAAATTTACGGACTCACCATTTATGAAAAAGCTCTAAATTTAAACTTATGGAAAATCAGATTAATTATACCGAAGCTTTCGAGGAATTGCAGCACATTGTGCAGCACATGGAAAATGGCGAAATTACGGTAGATGAGCTGTCTTTGAAGGTAAAGCGTGCAGCAGAGTTGATTAAAATTTGCAAGCAAAAACTGACTACTACCGAAGAGGACGTTAATCAGATTTTGAAGGAATTAGAAAATTAGTACTTAATGCAATGGGCAAGTTCAGTGAGATTGTAAAATCTGATATTCCGACATTGGTAGATTTTTATGCAACGTGGTGTGGGCCCTGTAAAATGATGCATCCAATCTTGGATCAGTTAAAAGACCAGATGGGAATCAAGTTACGTATTCTTAAGATCGATGTTGATAAAAACCAAGATGTTGCCGAAAAATTTAAAGTGCGCGGCGTGCCTACCTTTGTTCTTTTTAAAAATGGAGAAATTATTTGGCGCCAAAGTGGTGTAATTGAATTAAACGCACTAAAAACAAAAATTAATCAATCGATTTAAATTATTGAAAAGTTAAACACTTGACCCTTTTGGTATTTAAAAATTTATTTTTTACACCACAAATCTTTTACATTCCCAACGCCTATGCAGAGCAGCCATTTTCTTCACAGGTATTTCATGAAATGGTTTTTTAATCGCGCTGAAGTGCTTAAAAATCGGGGAGGCTCTTTGGGAGCTCTCGACATTTTAGCGAATTCATAAGAGTGAAAAATGATTCACATCGTAAAGTGATTGTTGGCGCATTTAAAGATCGGTGAGTCAAATTGAAGGAGAAGCTTTGATTTTTGCTGAACTTTTGCTATCGTAAAATTGGATACACAAATAGCTCTTCGCGAGCCCCATCTCCATTCAGTTCGCAGCATAGCTATCTGTAAAAGATCGGTTTCTTGTTAATCAGATTATTTTCTGGGTACCAAGACCTAAATCTTCTTTTTCCCAGTCTTTTCAAAAACAGTCGCACAAATTTGCA
Organism: Chitinophaga pinensis; assembly: GCA_945861175.1. Lineage (GTDB taxonomy): Bacteria > Bacteroidota > Bacteroidia > Flavobacteriales_D > Crocinitomicaceae > M0103. The sequence continues at coordinate 1,793 of CAMATR010000249.1, forward strand.
CATGTACTAGGATTCTTCTACTTTTGCGCCCGACAAAATTTTATATAAAAACAATTTTATGGAGTCAATGATGATATATGTGCCGATAGTAATGGCAGCGATTGGTCTGCTTTTTATGTGGATTAAAAGGTCTTGGGTGCTGAAACAAGATGCAGGAGATGGTAAAATGAAAGAAATTTCTGATTACATCTACGAAGGCGCACTTGCTTTCTTGAAAGCAGAGTACCGACTATTAGCAATATTTGTGGTTGCTGCAAGTATCGTTTTGGCTGGAATTTCATTTATTGTTCCAACTACTCACATATTAATTGTTGTAGCTTTCGTATTTGGAGCATTTTTCTCAGCGCTGGCAGGGAACATGGGAATGAAAATTGCAACTAAAACAAATGTGCGCACAACACAAGCTGCCCGAACAAGTTTACCACAAGCATTGAAAGTTTCTTTCGGCGGTGGAACTGTAATGGGTTTAGGTGTTGCAGGTTTAGCTGTTCTAGGATTGACTTCGTTTTTCATTATTTTCTTCCAGTTTTTTATGAAAGGTCAATGGACCTCAACTGAAGACATGACGATTGTTCTAGAAACATTAGCTGGTTTCTCGCTTGGAGCGGAATCCATTGCATTGTTTGCTCGCGTAGGTGGCGGAATTTATACGAAAGCCGCTGACGTTGGTGCTGACCTTGTTGGAAAGGTGGAAGCAGGTATCCCAGAAGATGACCCTCGAAATCCTGCAACGATTGCAGATAATGTAGGTGATAATGTAGGTGACGTTGCCGGTATGGGAGCTGATTTGTTTGGTTCGTATGTTGCCACGGTTTTGGCTGCAATGGTTCTTGGTAACTATGTCATTAAAGATATGGGTGGCAAAATTGAAGATGCTTTCGGGGGTATCGGACCAATTTTATTGCCAATGACAATCGCTGGTTTTGGCATCTTGTTTTCTATTATAGGGACTATGTTGGTGAAAATCAGTAGTAACGAAGCAAAAGAAAAGCAAGTTCAAAGAGCCTTGAACATTGGAAACTGGGTATCTATCGTTTTAACGGCAATTGCGTGTTTCGTTTTAGTGAAATTTATGTTGCCTGAAACAATGAAAATGGATTTCTTTGGTGAAGGATCAAAAGATATTTCCTCCATGCGTGTTTTCTATGCAACAATAATTGGTTTGATCGTTGGCGGCGCAATATCATCGGTTACGGAATATTATACAGGTTTGGGCACAAAGCCAGTCTTGAAAATTGTTCAAAAATCGTCTACTGGGGCTGGAACAAACGTAATCGCTGGTTTAGCAACAGGGATGATTTCAACTTTCCCAACAGTTCTTTTATTTGCTGCTGCAATATGGGGATCTTATGCATTAGCAGGTTTTTATGGAGTTGCTCTTGCTGCATCGGCAATGATGGCAACAACAGCTATGCAGTTGGCTATTGATGCTTTCGGACCAATCTCAGATAATGCTGGGGGTATCGCAGAAATGAGTGAATTACCGAAAGAGGTTCGCATGCGCACAGATATTTTGGATTCAGTTGGTAATACAACGGCTGCAACAGGCAAAGGTTTCGCAATTGCATCTGCTGCCTTGACATCTTTAGCATTATTCGCTGCATACGTAACTTTTACAGGAATTGATGGGATCAACATCTTTAAAGCGCCTGTGTTAGCAATGTTATTCGTTGGGGGAATGATTCCTGTTGTTTTTTCTGCACTAGCGATGAATTCAGTGGGTAAAGCAGCAATGGACATGGTGTATGAAGTTCGTCGTCAGTTCAAAGAAATTCCCGGAATTATGGAAGGAACAGGTAAACCAGAATACGGTAAATGTGTGGAAATTTCTACAAAAGCAGCTTTACGTGAAATGATGCTACCAGGAATTTTAACAATCGGTTTCCCAATTGCTATTGTTCTTTTAGGCCTTGGCATATATGGAACTGGTATAGAGGCTAAGGAGTTAGTTGCAGAAATGCTTGGTGGTTATATGGCTGGTGTTACTGTATCTGGCGTTCTTTGGGCAGTTTTCCAAAATAACGCAGGTGGAGCTTGGGATAACGCAAAAAAATCATTCGAAGCAGGTGTTGAGATTAATGGTGAAATGACCTACAAAGGTTCTGATGCGCACAAAGCGGCAGTAACTGGAGATACAGTTGGCGATCCATTTAAAGATACTTCCGGACCGTCAATGAA
>CAMATR010000250.1 GCA_945861175.1 Chitinophaga pinensis
AAAGTAAGCCAAAGGACTTTGCCACGCCTGAGAAGACCAAAGCAGAGATGGAAAAACTGATCAAAGAAAAGACCGGTAAAGGGTATGTGGAAGTAGGTGGCAAAGCGGTTAAAGCAGCAAAGCCAGAAGCAGGGAAGAAGGCTAAAGCATTAGGTATGGGTGAAGAATTAAGCAAAGCGAAAAAGCAGGTGAAGGTGGCAGAGGAAGATCTGGGTAAAGGTGTAAAGCTTGAGATGGTATTAATCCCCGCGGGGAAGTTCATGATGGGTTCATCAAGATCAAAAGACTATCGAGGATGGAACTCTTACGGCAATAAAGTGCAACACGAGGTAACGCTAACGAAGTCGTATTACATGGGCAGGTATGCGGTGACACAGGAGCAGTGGGAAGCGGTTATGGGAAATAACCCTAGTACCGTAAAGGGCGCCGCATTGCCAGTAACAGATGTCTCATGGGATAATTGCCAAGATTTTATCAAAAAATTAAATGCTAATTCGAGTGGTGGTTACCGATTACCAACGGAATCCGAATGGGAATATGCATGCAGGGCGGGAACCAAAACTACTCATTCTTTTGGAAATAAAATTAGCCCCAAGGATGCAAATTATTTTGATTCTAAAATAGGGGAACCCATGCCAGTAGGTAGTTACAAGCCGAATAAGTTTGGGCTTTACGATATGCATGGTAATGCTTGGGAATGGTGTGAAGATTGGTTTGGAGATTACCCAGCGGAAGCGGTAACAGATCCGCAAGGGTCGGCGAATGGCGGCACTCGCGTGTTGAGAGGGGGGTGTTTCTATAGCCTAGTAGACGAAAATAAATCGGGACTTCGTTCATCCCGCCGAAACTACAATTATCCGGATTTTACCCACGAGGGTCTTGGATTTCGTTTGGCGATGACTGAAGTAGCTGGTCAGGTAACAACCAAAGAAGTTAAGAAAGAGAAACAAGCAATAGTTCTAAGCCCAGCAAAAGGGAAGGAAACAAAGCCAAAAAGCACAGGGAAAGAGTTAAGCAAAGAAGAAAAGAAGAAGGAAGCAAAAAAGTTGTTTTTAATGTTTGCAAACGGGCAATGGAAATTGGCACGGGGTTTATTGAAGGCAGCGCAGAAAAAACATTGGCTGTTTGAAGAGTTATTAAAAAGTTGTGGAATTGGAGATGGCGTTCCCATTCCTTCGATGTTTATAAAGGAGATTTTCGGAGAAGATGCTTTTGATGTTGCATTGCTTGAAATGCCAGAGTTGGACCTTGATCCAGAAGATTATTTTCCGTTCAAATCGGAATTGGCAATATTGGAGGTTTTAGCGCATTTGCCTGAGGATTTAAAAGAACTTCAAAAGTTGCGGGAAAAAGGCGGAATACATCCGAGAGTTTTATCAAAGTATTGGAAAGAAGTTGTGGCTGGCACATTTGAAACTGTTAGATATGATCCTGAGAAGTTCAGTGATCTTTGGTTGGCTGAACGAGATGCAGAGATTGCAAGGATCGAAAAGGAATCCGAGGCAAGAGGCAAAGCGATTAAAAAACCATGGAAGGATGAGGAAGATCTGGGTAATGGGATAAAGTTGGAGATGATGTTAATTCCCGCAGGCACCTTCATGATGGGATCACCCGAATCTGAAAAGGGCCGAAGTGATGATGAAACTCAGCATGAAGTAACTCTTACGAAGCCGTATTACATGGGCAAAGATGCGGTGACGCAGGAGCAGTGGGAAGCGGTGATGGGTGATAACCCAAGTGATATTAAAGGGGCCAAGTTCCCAGTAACGGATGTATCGTGGGAAGATTGCCAAGAGTTTATCCAGAAACTGAATGCAGTGACTAAAGGTGGTTATCGATTGCCAACGGAAGCAGAATGGGAGTATGCATGCAGGGCAGGAACAACAACAGCGTATTCCTTTGGGGATGAACTTACACCATTTGATGCAAATTCAAGAATAGGTGGGAGGGAAAACGTTGGTTTTCCCAAAGGGAGATACAAACCAAATGAATTTGGACTATACAACATGCATGGAAATGTAAAGGAATGGTGTGAAGATGGGGCTGGAAAATATCCCACGAAACCGGTGAAAGATCCGAAAGGACCCACAAATGACGAATATCGTATATTGCGGGGCGGTTCTTACCACTACCATGAATCGGATTCTCGCTCTTCCGTCCGGTATTACGGCTCGGACGAAGACTACAACGACTACGGCGAAGTCGTTGGGTTTCGTTTGGTGAGAACAATTTAATCAATGCTATACTGTTTCTAATAGCCTTCACCGAAAGAAATTCTTTCCCAAGGAATGATCATGAATAACAACCTTGAAAAAATTGTCCTAGATTCAAGCCCATGGCTATCAAAAACCCTTGCCAATTTTAGTTCTGAAAATTTTGGCAAATTCCCCATTTCAAAAAATGAAGCCGAAGATCTTTTGAAAAGTTTTGATCCCCTGAATTTTTTTCACCTCTGTGTTATTTCAGATATTCTATCCACTATCCGGCAGGCACTGGCGGCTGACAATAAAGTTTCATCAAAAGAAAACAAATTGGTTGCACCCGTGCTAAGGATAATTTTCGCCAATGTTGCTGAAATCCGTAATTCCTATCAGCAATTTTCCAATATGCAAGACAGCAAATCGTGGGAAGCTTTAACTTATTGGGCCAAAGATTCAGAACCGTTTGGTGGTGAATGTAAGATAACTCGCCGCCTTGGTTTTGAATTGGCCTCCCAATTTGCAGTTGCCAATGAAATCCCAGAGTTATATACCAATTATCAAAAAATGTTAGTTGGCATATACAAGGAGATACTTGAATCAGATGGAATTTCCAAGGAAGAAAAAGTCAAGCTGGACTCTTTTGGACAAACACTCAACAAAGTGTTTTCCGCCGATTTTCACAAAAATATGACGCGTGAAATCAATATTTCCGGATTATATGAACCTGAAAAAATTGCACTGCAATTAAAAATAATTGAAATTGAACCCAAGTTACTGATTAATTACAAAATTTCTTCCCTCATGGAAAACCGGGATACACAAAAAGGATTCGTTCCCTACGATCGAGCACATAAATTACCCGAAGGTAACCAACCAAATTTATTCCTCCCTTGGGATTATAAAATGAAGGTTCCTAATACTTTCGAAGAGTCCCAAACTGAAAATCTAGTTGAAGAATCACGAAGGTGCTGCAATTGCAAGAATTGCAGTGGAAAAGGCCATACCATTTGTACGCATTGCGACCGTAAGGGAGTTGCTAAATGTTATACATGTTTGCAATCAGGCAAGGTATTTTGCGGAAAATGTAACGGTTCAGGAACAGAAAGATATAAAGAATCATTTGAAAAACGCGATCCTTGCTCCTGTGGAAATGGCTTTATCACAACAACAGATTTTGGCGCCTCCATGTTCAATGCAAGCCATATTGGCCAAGCTTATGTTAATCCTAATCGCCTTAAAAAATGCCCAAGATGTTCTGGTCGCGGATACCATATTCGCACAGATAAAAGAAATCTTTCACGCCCTTGCGCTTATTGTAGTACGACCGGAAAGGTTACCTGTGATGAGTGCAACGGAACCTTGGAAATAACTTGTCCACATTGCATCGGTGGAAAAATAATTTGCAAGCCTTGTACCGGCAAGGGAATGATAGAACACCATCAAATTATCATTAGAAAATTGCAACCAGTTGCAAAGGAGGATTCTTTCTGGCCTGAAGAAATTCCTGAAGGATTTAAAAAACCTCTTGAATCAGTTCAATTTAAAACACTTTGTGAAAGAATAGCGCCTTCCCTTCTTGAGGTAAATCCTTCCAAATGGTTTAAGCAGAATGTTGATGTAACATTTTTGAACCATATCATTTTTCACATCACAAATGAAAGCAAACCCACCCAAGAAAATCAGCAACTGGCACTCCAGGCATTTTCAGCATCTGTAACCTGTTTTTATAAATTAAACTATGAATTTGAAAAAACAAGTTTCACCTCAT
>CAMATR010000251.1 GCA_945861175.1 Chitinophaga pinensis
GCATATCTTACTAATTGAATTCGACCTTTAATTTCTGAAACTGAAAAAGTAACATATTTCTGCATCAAGAATCCTATTACCAAAACAATTGGAAATTTGAAAGCCAAAGTCGCTATGTGTGAACTGACAACCACAAATCCTAAGTCGACCATTTGGTGTCGCAGAACAAAATTGTAAAGAAAAAAATACAATACCCAATCAAATACTAAAGTCATTAAACCAGTGGCGCCGTAGCGAAAAAACTGAATTGAAAAGTAAGGCTTAAAAAGAGGATAAAAGAAATCAACAAATTTACGGATGAAGATTCCAATCTTCTCCAATTGACTTTTAATTAGTATTTTAAGTGATGTCGAGATGATAAGTGTTTTTTATGTGGCTCACGTTTGTTTTGTTCAGCTCAAAGATACAATGCTTTTATTTCTTTTCATTCAACTTTTTCCATGTACTGAACATTGCATCTTGTTTTGGACGATTTTCCTCCAAATTTCTTAATGGCTCGCATTCTGTGAGTGTTTTAAAACATTCTACTGGTAATGCTTGATAAAGCGCTGTGCCTTTTGTTTTCCATGCAATCATCTCTTCCGTTACTTCTTTCACAATTTTTGCTGGATTACCAACAACTACACTTCTCTTGGGAATATTCATTTTGCCAGGAATAAAGCACAACGCACCAACAATGCATTCTTCCTCAAGAATAACATCATCCATGATGACACTATTCATACCTATCAAACAATTTTGGCCAATTGTGGCACCATGAATGATTGCACCATGACCAATATGAGCACCTTTTTTTAAAGTAACGATTGTGCCAGGAAACATATGAATTGTGCAGTTTTCTTGGACGTTACAGCCATCTTCGATGATGATTTGCCCCCAATCACCTCGAATAGCAGCCCCTGGACCTATATATACATTTTCACCTATAATAACATTTCCAGTTACTGCAGCTAGAGGATGCACAAAACTACTTGCCTTTATTACAGGTTTAAACCCATTGAATTCGTAGATTGCCATTATTCTGATTTATTTATTTTATCCTTGATTCTGAAATTCACCCCAAACACCACATTGTATTGAGAAAACCAGAAATTTTGATCTGCACGATCTGATTTGTTCATTGTTGTTCGAATATTGGGCATGTTTAGGAAGCCACCTTTCCATTCAGACTGAATAAAGAAGTGCTTGAAAAAAGTAAGGTTTAAAGCTAAAACTACCCCTGAACCATAACCAGCTATATTAAACTCATCATACCGTGGATTATTGAGCAAAGTAGTATTTGTTTTTGGGATTAAGACACCAATACCAATTCCTTCATTGGCGGATAAACTAAAGTTTTCACGTCCAAAAAGAACATCAAAACGACGAATCTCAATATTTTCATAATTCAATCCATCCGTATGCTCGAATTTTAGAAAATCTCCTGTCAATTGAATATCATCATCGCTATAATCTAGATCATAACTTGTTCCAGTATTAGAAATCGTCCCATTTATTTCTACAGTCTGATCTTGCAGCATTACGTATTTCATATGGTCAGCCCCGAAAGAAATATTGTAATGATTATTGAAAAAATAACCAAATCTGAAATTGTATTGTGGGATTGTAAATTTTGTGGGAGAAAAATAAGTTTTAAAATTAAAGGGTGATTGTCTGTCTTCGGCAATCACATTTTTAAGAGTAAAATCATAATCATCGCCAGTAAAATGAATATCGGAGCTTGAATAGGCCGAACGATTCCAACCCCAATAGAAAAAAAAGTTTCCTTTCTTGTAGTAATTATTTGTTACTCTCTGGGCATTTGATGAAAATGCAATAACAAAAAGTACAGTATAAATTAGAGTTTTCAATAAGCAATAAATTATTCGACACGAATTTAACGATAAGTTGGCTTATTTTTTCTTTTTAGAAATTTTGAATGACCTAATCAATAATTCATCTATTAAGACTCATACCCATTAAATTAGAAAATGTCATTTGTTCAATCATTTTTTCTTATTGACTTTACCAAAAAGAATAAATTCTGTATTTCAAATGTTTAAATATTTCAATTTTATGATATCACAAACGAATATTTTAGGGTTGATTTCATACAGATTTTATCTGAGAGAATGAACAATGAAGTATATTTGAAAATGAGCTATTGTAAATTTTGTCTTTCACTAGAAAATGATAATGTTCATAGTATATATCATAATAATCACTACGGCTTCCCAATTTTGGATGACAATGAACTATTTGGCAGGTTAATTCTTGAAATAAATCAAGCCGGTTTGTCTTGGGATACAATATTAAAAAAGGAAACTACATTCAGAAGTGCGTATAATAATTTTGAAATCAATAAAATCGCTCGGTTTACAATTGAAGATGAAGTCCGTTTACTAAATAATTCAGGAGTTATCAGAAACAAATTAAAGGTTAAAGCAGTAATTTTTAATGCTCAACAAGTAGAGCTTTTGCAGCAAGAATATGGCTCATTCTCTCAGTGGCTTGACCTTCATCATACTAAAAGCTTGGAAGAATGGAATAAACTATTCAAAAAGACGTTTAAATTTGTAGGTACGGAAATTGTAAATGAATTTTTAATGAACACAGGTTATTTAATAGGAGCACATCAAGAATTTTGTCCGATATTTGAAAAGGTATTAAAAAAACAACCAAAATGGCTTCAAGAATAAAGAATTATTTGTTTTTACTTATTTCATTAATCGGAATCACATCTGCCCGTGCACAATTCGGTGTGACTGCAGGTACATGTTTATTGAAAGGATTTGGAACCCCAAAACCATTTGTTGGACTGCAGATTGGTGCTGAGATACCACGTGATGATTTTCTCTCCTTATTCGGTCGTGTATCTTTTTATGGTAAACAATCACAGGGATTGATAAACACAACTTATGTAGAGGCAATTGATATGAATACGACTGTTCCAAGCATTCAAAATATTAGCTATGATAATTCAATGAACTATACCGTTATTGAAGGTGGAAATCGTTTTTATGTTGGGGATGGTTATGATTCTGGTTTTGGGGCCTACGGAGGCGGAACAGTTCAGGCAATTTTTAATACTGTGAAAAGAAACTATAATTACGAAAGTATAGACCAGTCTAAATACCAACTTCCGGTTACTGAATCTCCAAAGGGCTCAATATTTAGTATAGCTTTAGGGATAAGTGGAGGTGTGAAAAATACTTTTGCAGGAATAGGTACTGCTTATTTTGATTTGGGATTTTCTTATATGATAATGAATAGTGTAAGTAATTCTACAGCAAGTTCTGCAGGAAATATGTATTCACCACTTCTCTTCACTTTTTGTCTAGGTTTCAGAAAAGATTTTTATTAAAATCCAAACCAATTTTGTTTTTCATTTAGGGCATTCAATTCTTTTAACATTTGATTTAAGGCACTATATCTTGAATTGAGACCATTCTTAAGTGATAATTCAACTTCTTCTTTCGAAAGTAAATTTGGTGCAGTTCTAAATACGTGTTTGCTGCACATTTTTTTAAGAATTGGAAATATTCCTTTTGGTAACGATGAATGGTCAGGTAGGGGATGTGTGAGTTGAAGATTTGTATAGATACTTGGATTAGGATGAACGAGAGGTAATTGTCCAGTAAAAAGTTTCCAAATCAAAATGCCAAGTGCAAATTGGTCGGTGCGATGATCTACCAAGTCTAATCTGTTTAGAATGAGCTCAGGAGCAGCATATCCCAATGCAAATAATGTTTTTCGATTGGAAGATTCACCTATTTTATGTGCAAGACCAAAATCGATTATCTCAACTTTTAAAGAATCACCGTTCCGATAGATTAATAAATTCGAAGGTTTTATATCACAATGAACCACATTTTTTTCTACTAAGTGATTGAGTACCGGAATTAAATCTGTCATTATTTGTTTTAATATTGATATGCGATTTTTTGTAGGGACATTTCCCCAAAACTCATCCAAAGGAATTCCTAGT
>CAMATR010000252.1 GCA_945861175.1 Chitinophaga pinensis
ACCTTGGACCAAGTTTAATGTAGCTATATGTATTGAAAGCCATTATAAATCCACCAATGCTAAATCCAAGAAGTACAAATGACCAAGCGCTGACATCTCCGAGGTATTCAGGGGATAAAAATAAGTAAGGAACACCGAATGCTTTTCCAAATGAACCTGAAATGAGCATAAAAAGGAATGCCCAATAAAACATTGAAATGAGGTTGTATTTTAATTGCGCAAAAATAATGTGTATGGGAAAGAATGCTCCGATTATTTTTAGAAAACGAATTAAACGTAGTTGTCTCATGAAAATAAATGTACTGATTAAAACAATTATTTCAACAGTTATTGTGTTTTATATTTGTCAAGTAGTTGAATAAAAGAATCTGGTGCTTGAATCGGTCTCATATCTGTCTTATTAACAAAAACGAGTATTGTTTGGGCTGTGCTTATTAATTTATTGTTGGAATTAACTATTTCATAATAGAAATAAATTCGAGCTCCAGATATTTCAGTAATTGTTGTTTTTATGGTTAATTCATCGTCGTAAAATGCAGGGGCAATATATTTAGCAGAATATTCTGAAACGGGAAGCATTATTCCTTGATCTTCAAGGGTTTTATAACTCATTCCACAATTCCTTAATGTTTCAACTCTTCCAACTTCAAAATATTGTGCATAATTACCATAATAACAATAACCCATTTGGTCAGTTTCACCATATCGAACGCGTAATTCTGTGTTATGAACATATGCATAAATCATATACCTTCCTACGAAGCTTAAATAAAAATGTTGTAATGCATATCAATTTGAAGTAAAATCTTTATTTTTAGAGATGATTTTTTAGTTTTTTAATTCGAAAAAGTCAAATAAAATCGCATCTTTCGTGAAAATTTTAATTGGAAATCTTTTTCAATGTATTTTGAACGAAAAATTTAGTCGACATGTAAAACATTTTTATAAATCAACACCTATCTAACTTTTTTTTTCACTTTTTTCTATGAATATTTGTCCTCTAGAAACATCAGTCAATAACCACTATTATTTTCATTTGAGAATTGACATCCTGTTCAGATTTTTATACTATTAAGTAACCGAAAACAAAAAAAAATAATCAATGTCTAATAATCACGAAACAATTTGGAATGCTTGCTTAAAAGTTATCAGAGACAATATATCATTACAAGCGTTCAAGACGTGGTTTGAACCAATCATTCCAGTCCGAATAGAGGACAATGTATTAACTATTCAAGTTCCCTCTCATTTTTTTTATGAATGGTTAGAAGAAAATTATATTACACTTCTAAAAAAAGTTGTCAAAAAGGAATTAGGTGCAGAAGGTACTTTAGAATACAGTATTGTAATGGAAAACAATACTACAAATTCAACACCTTACACAGTTAAGTTACCTGCGTTAAACAAAAAATCATTGAAGAATGCCCCGGTTACAATGCCATTGAATTTAAATGAGAATCAAATACGGAATCCATTCATCATTCCTGGATTGAAAAAAGTGAATGTTGAATCGAATTTGAATCCATCTTATTCATTTGAGAATTTTGTAGAAGGCGATTGCAATAGATTAGCTCGTGCTTCTGGATATGCCGTAGCTAACAAACCAGGAGGGACTGCATTCAACCCACTTCTCATTTATGGTGGTGTTGGACTTGGTAAAACACATTTAGCACATGCTATCGGTATTGCTATAAAGAATCAGTTCCCCAATAAGACCGTTCTTTATGTCGGCTCTGAAAAATTTGCTCATCAGTTTATAGATGCAATCAAGAATCAAACAACAAATGACTTTATTCATTTTTATCAAATGATTGATGTTTTAATCATTGATGATGTTCAATTCTTCTCCGGTAAAGAGCGCACACAAGATGTTTTCTTCCATATTTTCAATCATTTACATCAAAATGGTAAACAAATTATCCTAACATCTGATAAAGCTCCTGTAGAAATGCAAGGAATGGAACAACGTTTACTTTCTCGCTTTAAATGGGGTCTGTCTGCAGATTTAGGAACACCAGATCTTGAAACAAGAATTGCAATTCTTGAGAAAAAGATGTACGGGAATGGTATTGAATTACCTCGAGATGTTGTAGAATATTTGGCTTATTCAATTAATACAAACGTTAGAGAGATGGAAGGCGCATTAAACACGCTTCTTGCTCAGGCATCTCTGAATAAAAAAGCGATTACAATAGAGCTTGCGAAACAAATGGTTGATAAGTTTGTGAAGAACACTGCTCGAGAGGTATCAATTGAATATATTCAAAAAGTTGTTTGTGATTATTTCGATTTACCAATTGAAATGCTGAAATCTAAAACAAGAAAGCGTGAGGTAGTTCAGGCTAGACAGATTTCAATGTTTTTCTCTAAGAAAATGACTAAATCCTCATTAGCAAATATTGGCGCACACTGCGGAGGAAAGGACCATGCTACAGTTCTTCATGCTTGCAGAACTGTAATGAACCTCTCGGAAACGGACAAGCAGTTTAGAGGATATCTAGAAGAACTTGAAAAAAAATTAACTATTCAATAATAGTAAAGCCACCCAGTTAGGTGGCTTTTTTAATGCTTTGAATTTACGATAATCTAAAAGCGCTCTAATTAAATTGAGTATTATTTATAAAATTTTATTTCGCAAATTCATTCAGTGTATTTGATATAATCAAATTGACAGTTTCTAATTTTTATGGTATCAGAATAACCATTTCTTGAGAAATTAACTTGAAGGAATCCACTCATCGATTTTGTAAGTGAATCGTGTGCAGAAATTGAATACGTCCCATCGCTTGAGTTCAAATAGTAAATGCCATTTTTAGAACCAAAAGTGCCTAAACTATTTAAAGTAAAAGTTCCAACATTACCATTCGAACCAAGATTAAATTGAAAACTCAATGAATCATTAGAAGCAATTAATGAATAAGTGTTATCCGAAAAATTAATAGATTTATTATCCATCGAAATAGGGTTACCATTTATCTCCAAAAATAAAGAAGGAGGATTGTACACTTCGCATGGTTTGCAACTTCCTCCGCAATCTACACCTAGTTCACCTGCATCAATGAATCCGTTTGAACATTTGTCAACCGGATCTGATTTCTTCTTGCATGCAGAAAAAATGATTAAAATTGTAAACAAGTATACACGATAAATTTTCGATAATTTCATTAGGTCTAATTTACAAAATAATTGATTGTTAAATGTCGGAGGAGAAGAGTACTTACAGAACACTAAAAGAATTGTCATCAGGTATTTACAAGGAGAAAGGATCAAAATTTATTGCTTTTGCTTCCCCATGCTATTCTGAAGAAGAAGCAAAAGAGTTACTGGAGCTTTGGCGGAAGGAGCACAACCAGTCGAGACACCTTTGTTATGCCTATCGTTTGGGTTTTGATAAAAAAATATTTCGGACGAATGATGATGGTGAACCAAATAACTCAGCAGGGACACCAATTCTTGGTCAAATTCAATCTTTTGATTTAACAAATACTCTTATTGGCGTGGTTCGTTATTTTGGAGGAACAAAACTTGGAGTAGGTGGGTTGGTTCAAGCATATAAAACCGCAGCAAAGGAATCAATAGAAGCAGCAGAAATTTTAGAAATAGAAGTATTTTTTCACTTGAACCTTGAATTTAATTATGATGATATGCCAGGAATAATGAACTTATTAAAACAGCGAAAAATTTCTATAGCTACCCAATCTTTTAAAGAGTTTTGCTGGCTAGAAATAAGTGTTCAATTGAATAAATTAACTGAGTTTGAAAAGCTATTAAAAGAATTTAAATCAGTAATTTGTATTAACAAAGGAAAGTATTGAAAATGGAATTATTAAAGCAATTAATAGAAATAAGAGGTGCTTCAAGTGATGAATGGCGGGTAAAAGATTTTATACTTGACTATGTTACACGGGAGTCCAAAAAATGGAGCTTCAAACCTACAATTATTGAAGGGGCAGATTACCAAGATTG
>CAMATR010000253.1 GCA_945861175.1 Chitinophaga pinensis
AGAAATTTGATTCACAACAAAGGATCAAAGGCACTCATAGAAGTTGATGGCGGAGTAAATATGGAAACAGGACTTGAGTTGGTGAAAGCTGGAGCAGATGTTTTAGTTGCTGGGAGCTTTGTTTTTGGTTCCAAAAACCCTGTTGAAACCATTCAAGCGCTGAAAGGATTGAAATAATGAAAGATTTTTTTCTTGATAAATTTGAATATGACCTTTTCGCATTGCGAAATTGCATCCGACTAATAGAAGAGCAAGAAGAACAAATTTCTGAGTATATAAAATCTTCTGTTTCGCACATAATCAATGTTCATCATATATGGATCAATAGACTTAAGGGGAAAACACCCGAGTCAAATTCTTGGGATATTTTACCCGTTGAATATTTAAGTAAATTAGCTGATTCCAATTTTATGGAAACTGTCAATTATCTTGAGAATCATGAGTTGAATAAAAAAATAAACTATCATTCATCGGAAGGGGTAAAACTAAATAAATTAGACATCGACATACTCTATCACATTTTAAATCATTCAAATTATCACCGCGCTCAAATAGTTATGGATTTAAAGCAAAAAGGATTAAGGCATCCAAATTTTAATTTTATTTCCTATAAATAAATTACGTGCTACATTTGAACTGAGGTAACATTCAGATGTATATTGCGTTATTATATAAGTTATGAAAGAAATACTCATCTGTCTCTTATTATCACTCAATTATTTTGTCTTTTGTCAAAACCAAATGAGCTCTGATATTTTAGATTTAGGAAAAAGGGAGGATACTTTAGAAATTCTTTTAAATAATCTTCGCTCTGCCAAAACAGATATTGACAAAAAATCAGCTGATGATCAGTTTAATTCTTTTTTAAAGGAAACGATTAAACAAGAAGCAGCATTCACATATCCTTTTGAACGCTTAAAAACGGTTGGAATTGTTGATAGTCCCGATGGCACATTGCGCATAATTAATTGGAATATAGAACAAGAAGACTTGAGTCAAAAATACCATTGCTACCTGCTTCATCGTGACAACAAAAAGATAATAATTAGCGAATTAAATGATAACTCAGCGAATTTAACGTTAAAGCCTGATGGTATTTTAGAAGCTGATAATTGGTACGGTGCTTTGTATTACAAAATTATCCCCAAAGAAAAAGGCTCGAAAAAAAGCTACATTCTCTTGGGTTGGGACGGAAACAGTTCAACAAGTACAATCAAACTTATAGACGTTCTCTACTTTGCCGGTGAATCACCCAAACTAGGTAGCCCTATTTTTAAATTAAATAAAACCACACAGAAAAGAATATTCTTTGAGCATTCAAAGAAGGTATCTATGTCATTGAAATATGAAGAAAAATACGATCGAATTATTTATGATCATTTATCTCCAGAGGCACCTGCTCTCGCTGGTTTTTATTCATTTTATGTTCCAGATCTGACTTATGATGCTATTTATTTTGATAAGAATAAATGGGTTTTGAAAGAAGATGTTATTGGCACCAATCCTCATACTGAAGAGAGGAAGGAGGTATACATAATGAATGAGCGAACAGGAAAAACTGAGAAGGTTACCATAAAAGATAAATGGGAAAACCCTGAAGATTCAAAAGCACCCATTTCAGGAAGCAAGCACTCTGCCGTTACTCCCGAAACTGATGTGCGACCTGAGGAAAAAAAGAAAGAAGAATTGAATAAAAAAATCTATAAAAAAGACAAGCGCGACCCCAATAATCTCAATATTACAACCGGTGGAGAGATGGATAAGAAAAGAAGACGCCATTAAAATCTGTTAATGTGCAAAAGTTTGGCAGCATCCCACTGCTTTTTTACCTAATTTCGCCGAAACTAATTGACACACAATGAATAGAAATCTTTATATTGTTCCTCATGATTTCACTCCTGTTGGAGATACGGCTCTTAATTATGCGATTAATCTCTCAAAACGAGTAAATGTAGAAATTCGTTTATTACATGTTGTTTCTTCAAAATCCGAGGAGGCAAATGCGATTTCTAAGTTGGATAAAATCATTGAGAATGCAGGGATTCACGAAGGAATTTCTTTTTCAAAATCAATAAGTGAAGGATCTATTTTTGATGAAATCGGCAACATTGCTCGTAAAGAATCTGCTCAATTAATTTTCATGGGTACGCATGGTTCGACTGGTATGCAGAAATTATTGGGTAGCAAAGCAATGAAAGTTATTGTTAGCGCTGATACACCTTTTATTATTCTTCAAAAGGACACGCCTTTTAGAGATATCAAAAACATTGTGATTCCAATCGATTTAACCAAAGAGAGTCTTCAAATTGTCAATAATGCAGGAGATATGGCCAATATTTTTGGTGCCACAGTCCATGTTGTTGGTGAAAAACAAAACGACCAATACCTAAGTCAACAAATGAAGACACGCATTCTAATTGTGAAAAAACAATATCAAGATAGAAATGTTCCATGCCTTGTCGAAATGATGCCTAAAGGTGGTTCATACTCGAAAAAAATAATGGAATATGTGAAAGAAAAGGAAATTGATATGGTGGCAATTGCTTATCATTCCGAAAGTTTACTTCCTCAGTTCGATACTTTTGCGCAATCGCTTATCACCAACGAGAACAACCTTCCCTGCATGATTTTGAAATCAAAGCCGGTAGGAACTCATTATTTCTAGTCGATGCAAATTGGTGAAATCAACTTACTGAAAATCCTCCGTTTTACAGCCCCAGGTGCTTATCTTGGGGATGAAGAAGGAAATGATGTTTTGCTTCCAGGTAAATACACTACGAACGATATGTCTGAAGACGATATGATTAGTGTTTTTCTATATTGTGATTCAGAAGATCGAATAGTTGCAACAACAGAAACACCATATATTCAGCTTCATGGCTTTGCCTACCTCAAGGTAAAAGAAGTAAACCTTTATGGAGCGTTTTTAGATTGGGGCCTTGAAAAAGACCTAATGGTTCCTTTTAAGGAACAACAACAAAAGATGGAAGAAGGCAAATATTACCTTGTTACACTTCAAATGGATGAATCTACAGACCGGCTTTTTGCCACGACAAAAGTCAATCGTTATCTTGAAGAATGTTCGGATAATGATATTATTGGACAAGAAGTTGATTTGTTAATTTGCGATAAAACTGAATTAGGTGTAAAGGTAGTTGTGGATCAACGATACCATGGTTTGGTATTTCAAAATGATATCAGCAAACAAATCCGCAGAGGTCAAACAACGAAAGGTTTCATTCTCAATGTGCGCGAAGATGGAAAGTTAGATATTCGCTTGGATAAAATTGGATTTGAGAAGTTTGATGATGCTGCCCAGTATGTTTTAGAAATTTTACAATCAAAAAATTCACTTTATCTGTCTGATAAAAGCAATCCTGATGACATCCGTGAACAACTTGGCATGAGTAAAAAAACTTTCAAGCAAGCTGTTGGAAAATTATACAAAGCTAGATTAATAGAAATACTAGATTCAGAAATACGTTTAATTACAAACTCATCATCTCTCTAAAACGTATTGCTTGCCTTCGGGAAATCTCAACCTTCTCCCCTTCTTTTAGTTCCACCTGTAATCCTCCGTTAAACCAGTTTTCAATTGACGATACCCATTTAAGATTGATGATGTATTTCCTGTTTGCACGGAAAAATTGTTCAGGATCTAACCTATCCTCAAAACTATTTAAAGAACGAAGTATTAGAGGTCGGAAGTTGTCAAAATAAACTTTCACATAGTTCCCATCTGACTCTAACATGCGTACCTTACTGAGTTCGACTAACCAACATTTTTCTCCGTCTTTAATAAATACACTATCATCAATAGATAAAACTCTCTCTTTACGAGACATAATGATTTGATTCGAAGAAACATAGTCATCTTCATTTGATAATTTTTGAATCGATTCACGTAATCTTTCTGGGTCCACTGGCTTCAATATGTAGTCCAATGCAT
>CAMATR010000254.1 GCA_945861175.1 Chitinophaga pinensis
GGATCAGAATTCAGTTTTATGGTTCAATTTAAAACAGTCATTGATCCACAGATACCCGAAGAAAAAAGCATAATTGCTATTCAAGATTTAACTGGTATAAAAATCCTTGTTGTTGAGGACAATGAATTAAATAGGCTATTGATTTCTTCTCTTCTCAAAAAGGAACAAATTGATTTTGAAATTGCTGAAAATGGATTCGAAGCGATTCAATTGTTAGGGAAAGAGTCCTTTGATCTCATTTTAATGGATATTCAGATGCCAATTATGGATGGTATATCTGCAACAAGGGAAATAAGATCGAAACTAAATTTATCAACTCCAATAATTGCTTTGTCCGCTAACGCGACTATAGAGGACACCAAAAAATACCTTGAGAGTGGTATGAATGATCACATTTCTAAACCATTTAAGAAAGAAGAGTTATTAACAAAAATGAAAATATCATTAAGATGGAATGATAGAGAAGTAAAATCTTCATTGGAAATTCAAATTAAAGATTCAATTCCTTTGTACTCTTTAATGGAATTAGAGAATATCTCTGGAGGGGATGAATTATTTATTCAATCCATTATTCAAACATTTTTAGAAAGTGTTCCTATCCAAATTGACAAAATAAATTCTGCTATAATGATTGCTGATTATCAATCAATAAGAAATGTAGCGCATCAAATGAAGCCGTCTATTGATCTTTTTCATATTGAATCTGCTAAATGGCTTATTAGAAATATTGAAAAAGAAGCTGAAGAAACTTTTCCAGATATACTAAGAATAGAAAAAGCGTTTGAAGACATCAAAATTACATTGGAACTTGTTGTAAATCAGATGAGTTTGCACTAATCTGCTAGTTTCATGCAAGAGATACAATTCGTTAATCCGATAGAAAGTCATGAAATTAAATTAAATCCTTTGAGTAGAATATCTGTTTTGGACATTAATTCATTGCTTTGTATCAATTGTTGAGTTTCCTGATCTATTAACAGAACGGGTATTTGCTCTTCAATACAAAGTTCAATATCGTGTGTGGAAAAAAGTATACACTTGGTTTTTTCGGATGCAATTTTTTTTAATTCGGCAATTAGTCTTTTACGGTTTCCGTAATCAAGAAAAGCTGTCGGTTCATCCAATAAAATAATTGGCGTGTCTTGCGCTATGGCTCGGGCAATTGCTGCGAGTTGTCTTTCTCCATCGCTAAGTTTGGATGTATAAGTGTTACGGTACTTGTCCAGTCCAAATAGTGAGATGGCCTCATTGGCAATTCTTTTATCTTCGCGGGTGTTTCTTCCAAAAGTATCTGTATATGGAGACCTTCCTAACAAAACATAGTCTTCAAGCGCTAGGAATTCTACACCACTAAATGAAGATTCTACAAAAGCGATTAAGCGTGAACGTACTCTGTCTGAAATGGTCTTTAAATTTTTTTGTGCAATTAAAACTTCTCCATCTAACAATTCGATTTCTCCAGTTAGGCTGCTTAGTAATGTTGATTTCCCAGCCCCATTTGCACCAATTAATGCATGAATACTGCCAGATTGAAGTTGTATATTCTCAATTTGTATAAGTACCTTTTTATACCCTATTTTTCCATCTCTTATTTCAATCATGCCATTCGCTTAATAATGATGAATATGATAATTGGAGCTCCGATAATACTTGTAAATACATTTAGTGGGAGCAGGAAATGGTTTTCACAAAGCTGAATGATTGTATCTACAAAAAGTAGAAATAATGACCCCATTAACATTGTTCCAAATAGTAATATGTGTTGTGAAGTGGTTTTAAATAACATTTTAGTCATGTTTGGAACGGCCAATCCAACAAAAGCGATAGGTCCGCAAAAAGCTGTGATCACTCCGCTTAAAATGGCGGTTACTAAGATTGTTAAGACACGCAATCTTTTAAGGTTGAATCCCAATATTTCAGTGGAGCGTTCTCCCAAAACAAGCGCATTCAATGGTTTTATTAAAAATAAAGTAAGGATTACTGCAGTAAAAAAAATAAATAGAAAGACTGGCAATTGATCAAAACGTGTTTGTTGCAATGAACCCATCGTCCACATCGTAAATGCTTTCAATTGTTGTGCGGATGTTGTTGCTTGAATTGCGGTAATAATTGCTCCTGTAAAACTACCCAACATAAGTCCAATTAGTAAAAGGGCAACATGAGAGCGAACAAATAGTGAAAATACAAGAATGATAAATCCAAAAACGATTGCGCCAACGACTGCCGTTAAAAGCAATCCTGCATCTGTTATGAAGAAACTAAAACCAAGCATCATGCTTGCCGCAACGAATAAACTGGAGCCTGTATTAATACCCAAAACATAGGGTCCAGCCAATGGATTATTAAATAATGTTTGCATGAGCAGACCGGCAAGTGATAATCCTGCTCCTGCTAACAATGCGGTGATCATTCTCGGTATCCTGAATTCACGTGCAATCAGTTGTGATGTATTTGACTTATCAAATTCTAAAATTGATTTACAAAAGTCACTCAAATTAATTTCTAACTGACCAGAAAAAAGATGTACGAGCATGAAAAGGAGCAGCGCAAATGAAAGCACAAGAAAAAGAAAGCTATATCTATTTTTCGAACTCATTAATTTAATTGAGAATAAAAATACAAAGGATGTTTTGTTTTTATCTCTGGATGAAATATTTGAATCAGATCCGAAAGTAAATGATGCGGTTCAATTGCCGCTTGTTCCCAATATTTATCCATATTTGAAGAATAGCAATATATGCGTTTGTTTTTATAAGCAGTAAAAAATCCAGCTTTGGGATTGGCTGCAATTAAATTATTTAGTGAAGTAATACCTGGATTAATCCAGAATTCAACATCTTTATTTTCTGAAGTTATTTTTTCCAAAGAATAGGAAAGACTGCCAGTCCCTTTTGTTGATTGATAAGTATAATTAGCTCCTGCATCAGCGATTAGTTGAGAAAAATAGCTATCTCCTGCTGGACAAAACCAAATATTTCCCATCATATTCCCACTAATTACGGTTGGTTTATTCGAATACTTTTCGGTTAACTTTGCAAGTCTCTTGTAATCTGAATCAATCGTTTCAAAGTAGGTTTTTGATTGTAAATCTCTGTCCGTTAAATAACCATAAAGTTTGATCCATTCAGCTTTTCCCAAGGGATGTGTTTCCTTCCAATCGAAGACAGGTATGCAAATTGTTCCGGCTTGTTTCAATTGATCTGCGTGTGGAAATTTTTTTCCAAAGCAACTATAGGTTAAAACATTCGATTTAGATTGAATGATTTTTTCAAATAAAACTGCTTCTTGGTCTCCGTATGACACGACCTTTCCATTTTTAATACATTTTTTAAGTTCAGCTGAAAAAATATATTTTGAATTAGCCACCCCTTTGATGATGGAAAGTTTTCCAATTTTTGAAAGCATACCAACATCTGTACCGCTGAGGGCTATGATAGATTTAATGGGGGTTTTTATCCAGATTTCGTCTTTATTGATTTGATTAGGCTGGGAATGGTGCAATATAAACTTCCATCTCTTTCCATTATCCGGATCAGTAATAAGAACTCTTGTTCCTTCTTCTAATTCTTGGATAGACAACGTTTTGGAATATATCGTTTTTTCTGTTTGAGTAGATGAACGTTCTTGATGCTTTTCATTACTGCATGAAACTAAATAAAAAACAATTAATACATAAAAAAAGCATTTCATTCTAATTTGATTGATCGATTTCATTCAAAATTAAGCAAAAAAAATCCCGAACTAAGTCCGGGATTTTTTCAATATGATTTGAGGGAAAAATTATTCACCTACAACTTCAAATTTGAATAATGGCTTAACACCTTTGTGAAGATTTGCCTCAGCTTCAAAAGTTCCAATTTCTCTAATCGGTTCATCTTTGATTTTCAAAGATTTTCGATCGATATCAAAACCTTCTTTTTTAAGTGCTTCTGACAATTGAAC
>CAMATR010000255.1 GCA_945861175.1 Chitinophaga pinensis
TATTAAATCAGGCTTTAATTCCTTTATTTTTTGAACCCCCTCTTCCCCATTTTTTGCTTCGTCTAAGACATCTATTTCGTGATATTCCTTCAATAAAGATTTGAGCTCCTCTCTTGCAAGTCGCTCATCATCAATTAACAGAGTCTTAAATGTTTTCATATTTAATTGGTTTTAATCTTGAATATTAATCTTGATATTACGCTGTTCTTAATTTGTTGAATTGAAAACTCTGCCTGATCTCCAAATTGCAATGCAAGTCTCCTTTTTGTGTTGGCTATACCAATACCTGTATCACTTTCTATTTTTAATTCTCCTGTATTCCTTACTGAAATCTGAATACTATTTACTAGTCTCTGACTTTCAATTGAAATAATCCCACCATTTATAAGATTAGATATTCCATGTTTAATCGCATTTTCAACTAACATTTGAAGTGAAAATGGAGGGATTAAAAAATTATCTAATTCATCATCCAATTTCCATTCAACCGTCAGTCTTTCTTCAAATCGAACCTTTTCAAGATCCAGATAATTTGAAATCATTTCCAATTCATCCCTCAACGGAACGAGGTCTTCTTTTCCAAGAATTAAGGATTTACGTAATAAGCTAGAAAGAGTAGTTACTGCAACTTTGGCTTGTTGAGGTTCAATATCAATTAAGGCTCGGATACTGTTTAAAGAATTAAATAAAAAGTGTGGGTTTAACTGAGATCGTAAGTTTTTTAATTCAATTTCATTTTTACTAGCTTCAAGTGAAATATTGTTCAATTCTTGGTTTCTAGATTTCTGAAAAAAATGAAAGGTAAAATAAATTGAGTTCCAGAATAAAACTAAAACTAATACGGCAATGATATTAATCAGCATGTCAAGTAAATGCAAGGGGTCACGCTCGTTGGAATTAATCGCAATTGAAACAATTGTCGTTACAATTGATATAATGAAAGAACAAAACAATGAAGAGATTAAAACCCGAGGCAGCAATGGTGGTAATTTCAATTCCAACCAACCCAATCGGATAAAAATACTTCTCATTAAATGAGTAAATAATATTCCGAAAAAGATTAATGAAATAATATTGATATAAAATTTCCAATCAAGATTACTTGGCTCATCAGCATAAGTAGCCAAGAATATAAGTGCCGCATAAGATGTCCAGCCGATAAACTGAGCAATCCAGTACAAACGTCTACTACCGGTCATATGACAAAAATAAGTTCTTTCCGCTCATTACAAAATGAAAACTGATAATTGGTCGCTTCAATGCTTATATGGTGGTTTTTCGTTTTGGAATGTTTTTTGACTAAATTGTCTCGTGAACAAATTAATACTCCATCTTACTTTTTTATTGCCGTCTTGCTTCATAGCTCAGACCTATAATTCTGAAAATTTCGGGGTGACAGTTGGTGTGAATTTAAGATTTGGCACTCACATTAATAGTATAGGTCTATTAATTCATACTTATTATCTCCGAAATTCTTTTCAGATTAATTTCGGAAATACCGTTTCGTACAATTTGACGAGTTATGGTAATCGGAGGTATTTCTCAGAATCAAGAACAAGTCTTGGTTTAATTCTTTTGGCAGGTAAAAAGGAGCAAATACCCGACTTTCAATTAGATGGCTTACTTCATAACTCAAGTTCTAATTGTGCACTTGGCTATAATTACATTTGGTACAATGACAATGCACATACTTCACAACATTCAGGAGGATGGTCTTTAAATCTTAAAAAAACGACTATTCTATTTGAAAATGATGTCTTTAGCGGGGAAGGTAAAGATCGTTTTCGTAGCGGACATTTAGTCTTTTCTTATAGAAACAATCCCTGGAAATTGATTGGTGGTATTTCAATTTGGACCGGAGAAACAGCCCAAACTATATGGCAAAAAACATCTTTTCCTGGATGTCCAAATGGATTTAGGTCACTAGAGGAGACATCCTATGGGAAAACGAGTCATGGCATCCTTTATGGCGGATTCACATATGACCTTGGCTCGGGACAATCTCTTACTTATCGAATGGGTGCAGACAGCGAGCATATTCGGCATTCATTTCAAAACCGACTTATGCATGATATGATTTTTTTACCATCTAAAATCAAAAGAAACACTCCTCATTACCCAAGATTGGATAAAAATGGCTGTCCTGTTTTCGAGAAAAATAAGGTTCGTAAAACTGAAATTTATTTCCAAGGTGGCCTCAATATTAATTGGAATGAATAACATAGTTGATGATTGTTAATATTAATTTTTATTAAAGACATAAATAAAAATTCAAATTAAAAGGAATGTACTAACTTTGCGCCCCGTAGTTACATTTCAATAAAAACATGTCAAATTCTACCAAATACGTTTTTGTAACCGGGGGCGTCACCTCCTCTCTTGGGAAAGGAATTATTTCCGCTTCACTAGCTAAATTGCTTCAAGCAAGAGGTTATTCCGCAACGATTCAAAAACTTGACCCTTATATCAATATTGATCCGGGAACACTTAATCCATATGAGCATGGCGAATGCTTTGTTACGGATGATGGTGCTGAAACAGACCTAGATCTAGGTCATTACGAACGTTTTTTAAACGTCCCTACTTCGCAAGCAAACAATGTCACAACAGGTAGAATCTACCAATCTGTAATTGAAAAAGAACGTCGAGGTGAATTTCTTGGTAAAACTGTACAGGTGATTCCGCATATTACAGATGAGATTAAAGATCGAATTCAGATTTTAGGAAACAGTGGCGATTATGATATTGTAATTACTGAAATTGGAGGAACGGTTGGTGATATAGAATCACTTCCATATGTTGAAGCCGTTAGGCAATTGATGTGGGAGTTTGAGAACGACTGTATTGTTGTTCACTTGACACTTGTACCCTATCTTGCTGCCGCTGGAGAATTAAAAACAAAGCCAACACAGCACTCTGTAAAACAATTACTTGAATTAGGAGTTCAGCCAGATATCCTTTGCTGCAGAACTGAACACGAACTTGATCTTACACTTAGAAAGAAGATTGCCAAGTTTTGTAATGTAAACATGAATGCGGTTATTGAATCTAGGGATGCAGAGTCAATTTATGATGTGCCTCTTTTGATGCAGGCTGAAGAATTGGATAAAGTTGTTTTAGAGAAACTAGGACTTTCTGCAAAATCAACACCAAAACTTGATAACTGGAAAGAATTCTTGATTCGTCTGAAAAATCCAAAATCTGAGGTGAAAATTGGTCTAATAGGGAAATATGTTGAGTTAAAGGACTCTTATAAATCAATTAGTGAAGCTTTTATTCATGCTGGCGTATCGAATGAAGCACGTGTAAATGTTAAGTGGATTCACTCCGAAAAGTTAAGTAGATCCAATATTGAAAATGAATTAAAAGATTTAGACGGAATCCTTGTTGCGCCTGGGTTTGGTTCCCGAGGTATTTCAGGAAAAATAGAAGCAGTGCGTTTCGCAAGAGAGAATAAAATACCTTTCCTTGGCATATGTTTAGGAATGCAATGTGCTGTAATAGAATTTGCACGTCACATGCTTGGTTATGATGACGCACACACCACAGAAATTGATGAAGATTGCAAATACCCTGTAATTAGCATGATGGAAGAGCAAAAGACTATTTCAGAAAAAGGTGGGACTATGCGACTTGGCGCATACGCCTGTCAATTAAAACCTGAGTCAAAGGCTTTCATTGCATACAATACTGATAAAATTTCTGAGAGGCACCGTCATCGTTTTGAATTCAATAATAAATATATGGAGGAATTTGAAAAAGCAGGAATGATTCCAACAGGTAAAAATCCAGAGACAGGTTTGGTTGAAATTATTGAAATTGACGATCATCCTTGGTTTGTTGGAGCTCAATTCCATCCGGAATATAAAAGCACAGTAGCAAAACCCCACCCTCTGTTTGTTGCCTTTGTAGATGCAGCAATTAAAAAT
>CAMATR010000256.1 GCA_945861175.1 Chitinophaga pinensis
TGGGATAATGGTGTTATGAATGGCATTTCTTTTATTCCTGCATCAACGGCTAATTACACAGTTACAGGAACGGATGGTAATGGTTGTTCTAATTCAGATATAGTCATAGTAACTGTTAACTTGTTACCAAATGTTTCAGCTGGTATTGATCAAACGATTTGTCTTGGTGAAGTTGTTACATTAATTGGAACTGGAGCAGCGACTTATTCGTGGGATAATCAAGTACAGGATTCTGTTGGATTTACCCCAATAGAGGGTGCTATTATTTACACAGTTACTGGCACAACAAATTTGGGTTGTTCGAATACAGATCAAGTTAGTGTAAATGTAAATCCACTTCCTATCGTAGTTGCTGGCTTAGATGATTTTATATGCATTGGAGAATTAGTTACGTTGTCAGGAAGCGGAGCCAATAGTTATACATGGAATAATGGAGTAGTAAATGGGGTATCATTCTCACCTTCATCCACATTGACTTATACAGTAACAGGAACTTCAACTTCTGGATGTACGAGTTCTGATCAAGTTATTGTCACAGTAAATCCATTACCTATAGTATTTGCTGGGAATGACATTTCTGTTTGTGAAGGAGTCGCAGTCACCTTAACAGGTTCAGGTGCTTCCACTTATTCTTGGAATAATGGTGTTGTGAATGGAACATCTTTTAATTCCCCATTAGGAACAACAACCTACATAGTTACAGGAACAAGTTCAGCCGGATGTGTGAATACGGATCAAGTAAATGTAACAGTAAATACCTCCCCATTGGTAGGGTTTAGTGCTGATACAACAATCGGTTGTTTACCATTATTAGTCAACTTTACTAACACAACTTCAAGTTCTTCTAATTGCATTTGGACATTGAGTGATGGAACTGTATTATTGGGTTGTGGTTCGGTTTCAAATTTATTTGATCAAGTGGGTTGTTTTGATGTTACATTAACAGTAACGGATTACAATGGCTGCTCAAATTCATTGAGCGCATTGGATTACATTTGTGTTGAAGCTCCACCAATAGCATCATTTATACCATCTGCAACTGAACTACCGAACTATTCCACAGAAGTTAATTTCTTGAATACCACGTATGGTGCATCGGAATACTATTGGACATTTGGTACTTCTTCGTATTCATCTGAAGAGAATCCAGTTCATCTTTTCCCGGAAGAAGAAGGTTCATACGTTGTTATTTTACTTGCAACTACATCGCTTGGTTGCACAGATACAGCTATGGCAACAATCAATGTAAAAGAGGAATTGGTGTTTTATGTTCCAAATACTTTTACCCCAGACAACAATGGTTACAATGACGAGTTTAAACC
Organism: Chitinophaga pinensis; assembly: GCA_945861175.1. Lineage (GTDB taxonomy): Bacteria > Bacteroidota > Bacteroidia > Flavobacteriales_D > Crocinitomicaceae > M0103. The sequence continues at coordinate 1,323 of CAMATR010000256.1, forward strand.
TGTTTTTTATTCCGGGTTTGATCCTTATGATTTTTCGCTATTGATTTTCAATAGATGGGGTGAAATTGTTTTTGAGTCACATGATGCAGCCGTTGGATGGGATGGGAGCTATGGATCAAACAATGAGATTGATATAGCACAAGATGGCACTTATACATGGGTAATCCGGTATAGAATAATGGAAAACAACAGGTATCAAAAAGTAACAGGTCACGTGAATATGATTAGGTAAAGAATAGTTGACTTAATAAATGAAAGGATATCCCTCATTTTTTTATGTTATCTAAATATATTTTTTCTTGTTTATGAGAGATAACTCATGAAAAAAAACAATTAAGGATAGTTTTCTTTAAAGCTTAAACTACGTTGGATAAAGTTGTAAATTATTTTCAATAATTAGCAAAAATTTGAGGGCGTTTTAAAAATCAAAGAATTTTTAATTAGTTCTTTTTGAGTTCCTTTAACTTGATTTTTATTATTTCCAACTTATCTATTAATTCTTGATGATCGTCCTGTTGAGGTGCGACTTCTAAAACTTTTTTCTTATCCTTCAGAGCTTTTTTAGCACCATCTAATGTGAATCCTTTCAGCTTAACTAGGCTGTAGATTTTATCGAATGTTTCAATGTCCTTTGAAGTAAAAACTCTATTCCCTTTTGTATTCTTTTTTGGTTGAATTATATTGAATTCCTTCTCCCAAAATCTTATTAGCGAGGTGTTCACATCAAACATATCAGCGACTTCACCAATGCTGTAGTATAATTTTGTCAACTTTTTAATGTCGATGGGCTCCACTTTAAAGGATTTAATTTGAAACCGAAATTAGTTATATTTTTGCAACCGCAATGCGGTGTTATCCATTCATAATAAAATATTTACTTGTGCTGTCGTGCTTAATCTCTTTAAGTTCAAGAGCGCAAGAAGTGAGTGTACATGATTCTATTTCTGTAATCGGCAATAATAATGTGCTTCAAGATTCTATTCCTAAGAAGAATAGCCAACAAGTCAATGAATTGATTTCATTTGCTAAGAAATTTCTCGGGACACCTTATCGTTATGCAGGAATGACTCCTTCAGGGTTTGATTGTTCAGGCTTTATTTCATATATTTTTGGGAACTTCGGTTTGAGCTTGGTACATTCTAGTTATGGAATGGCGGAACTTGGCCAAACTGTGAAATTATCAGAAATCCGGCCCGGAGATTTAATGTTTTTTAAAGGTAGTGATCCTAATTCAACACGTGTTGGTCATGTTGCGATGGTTATTGAAGTGACTCCAGATGCCATTAAATTTATTCATTCTTCTTCATCTCGAGGAGTGACAATAGATAATTTCAAAACAAGTAGGTATTTTATTCCTAGATTTATCAAAGCAAAACGCTTGGATTACGGCGAAGAATAAAATTTATGGATAAATTAACATTGAACGGAAGGAAACAATGGCTTTTTGTATTTCTTGCAGGATTATTTGTAACTAATGCAATTACTGCAGAGTTAATTAGTAATAAACTTATTGAGATCCCGATTTCTTTTTCACTCAATGGACAAAAAATAGGTCCATTCATTACCATTGTTGGCGTTATTCCTTGGCCGGTAGTTTTTATACTTACTGATTTATTAAATGAATTTTATGGTGAAAAAGCTGTTCGAAGAATTTCATGGATAACTGCAATTTTAATCGCCTATTGTTTCATTATTGTTTCTATTGCTTTGCAGTTGCCGGCAAAAGAAATTCCTGGATCAACTTTAGCTACAAATTCCGAATTCAGTAAAGTTTTTGGTCAAGCACAGGCTGTAATAATAGGCAGTATTGCTGCTTTTTTGTTGTCTCAAATCATGGATGCAACTTTGTTTCATTGGATCAAGCGTAAAACTGGGAATAAATATATTTGGCTCAGAAGTACAGGAAGCACTGCCGTTTCCCAAATGGTGGATACCGTTGTTGTTTTATATATTGGTTTTGTTATGACTGGAGCTATTACAATGTCTGAATTTTCCCATATTGCGCCGACAAACTACTTATTGAAGTTGGGAATAGCAATATTACTAACCCCTCTTATTTATTTAGGACATTTCTTAGTGAGAAAATACCTGAAAGAAGATATTCAAGTGAGTGATTGACGTTTCTTTAAGTGCCAAAAAAGATAAATAACACTAGCCAGAGCCATTAGAGCTCCCAAAAGAAAGCCGGCTAAAATAGTTGATTTCGTGCTGTCATATATTAATAAAGTTGAAAGCGAACCGAACATTATACCCAACTCTAAAGCAATAAACATGCTTCCTGATCCAACTCCTCTTCTGTCTTCGTGAGAAAGATCTGCAGTCCAAGCGAATAGTGTTGGACTCGTTATCCCTGTTGCTATACCAAAAACAATAGATGCAGCCACATAAGTAAAAACATCATTGGCTAATCCGATCATTATCATACTAATACAAAGTACGCACATTCCAAATAGCAATGTCTTTCTACGTCCAATTCGATCTGATACAGAGCTAGTGAAAATTCGAATTAAAATGGTTGAAATTACATATGTACCAAAGAAAAACCCTTTGTTTTCAATACCCAGATATTCGGACATATCTGGTGTTAAAACGAAAATTATTCC